>NZ_JBPYDA010000012.1:0-60004 GCF_051847375.1 Psychrobacter sp. 2Y5 | reverse complement strand
AAAGGACTGAGTCCTGTGCAATACAGAACTCAGTCCTTGTTATAAAATAAACCGTCCAACATTTGGGGGTCAGTTCAAATCATGGCTTTTTTATTGCTCAAAGAGTAGATAGCTAAAGATAAAGTACAAGTGAATTTAAACGCTCTATCGCTTAGATAACCTTAAAGCTAGCTAATGTTTTGTAAAAACTCTGGATCACGTGCCAGCCAAGATAAGTACAGCACCGGCATCACAAATAAACCGACCGCCCAATAGCTTAGATTGACATAAAGTATTGCGCCAAGTAGAGCGCCAATCACAAAGCTGATAACCAGCGCTGTACTATGACCGAGTTTTTTGGCATTATCAGCGCTACGATTCGCCAGATAATCTGATAAGCCAATACCTAATTGCGTGGTATTACCGGTCATAAGTACGGTTGGGCTCATGTGCTTAATGACCGTTTTGCTAGCAGTATTGCGAATAGCAAGTGCAGTTAACCCTAAGCCGCCAGTGATCGCAACTGTCATGTCACCCGCTTCAGTAAAGGGCTGAAAAGACAGTCCTGCGCTCATAAAAGCGGTTAAAAACAGCGCTTCTGCGAGTAATAAATGACTGAGCACCCGCTGCTGATGTTTACTTTTATCAATATATATCTTCGTAATCACAACTGTCAGAATAAACAGCGGCACAGATGCAAGCTTGATCCATAAGCCATCTTCCCCTTTAACCAAACCGCTACCCGCCAGCACTAAGTTACCCGTGACATGAGCGGTGAAAAAGCCAAACAAAGTAATAAAGCCAATCGTATCAATCGCGCCGCCAACCACTGTCAGTAAGATGGGCGCTTGATAGCGCTGCCAAAAACTTGGCGACTTATCCTCTAGCGGGTGACGAGAATGATTGCTAGCTTGAGCTTTAGGCATTGGTATTGCCAGCGAAGTCTACAAAGCTGTCTACAAATCTCTGTAGAAATTTCTGTGTACGCTCGCTGACTTGGCCCTCTTCATCTAAGCTGTCAGTAGCATTACCTAAGTATACCTCAGGACTGATCATCACCTTCGCCGATAGCATCTGCATGCTTTTACGCACATCTAAACCGCTATCTCTAGCACCGTAAGTACTAGGGGACGCTGTTGCAACAGCTACCTTTTTGCTTGTCCAAATGTTTTCTTTATAAGGACGAGAGCCGATGTCGATAACGTTTTTGAGGGCAGCAGGCATAGTACGGTTATGCTCTGGCGTAACGATAAGTACGGCATCGGCAGCTTTTAATTGTCTACGGACGCGCTCATAACTGTCTATAGTCGTCTCATCAAAATCCTGATTATAAACCGGTAAATCGGCGATATGTACCTCTTGTATATCTACGTTATCAGGCATTTGCGAGACAATGTACTCGGCGAATTTACGATTGATAGACGCTGCTCGCAAGCTACCGATAATCAGAGCAATGTTCAGTGGTGCGCTCATAATAAGTCCTTAATGATGATGTAAAACCATATACTATAAGGCGTTTAGTATACTAGATTTTACGGCGATTACGATTGTCGATCGAGTAAGCACCTGGACCATGAGCAAAGATCATCAAAAAACCACCCGCCATCGCGATGTTTTTCATAAAGGGGTTCATCTGCGACTCATCGTTCCAGAACTGGTGAAAAATAATGGCAGATACAATACTGAATCCAGCCATCAAGATAGAAGCCAGGCGAGCTTTAAAACCAATAAGTACCGCAATACCGCCGAGTATTTCAACGGCAATGACTAACGGCAGCAGCATACTAGGCACGCCCATAGATTCCATATAGCCTGCCGTACCTGCATATCCTGTAATCTTAGTAAAGCCTGAAAAAATAAAAATCATTGATATAAATAAACGACCAATCGGTGCACTTAAATCTTGTAACTTATCCATAGTGAGTCTCCAAAAATAATTTATAGGTTAAGGTTTCATAAGTTAAAATATTGTTGATAAGCTTAATAATGACGCTATTATAGTCGTTACCTAAAATGTAATAAACCATCTTAATTACAAATATGAGTTCTTAATATAAGAACAATACTAAGGCATAAAATATGGTTAAATTTATGGCTCACGTTACTTATACTAAGTTGAGGTATTGATCTAGAGCCTCTACATTAGGTTTTTATTAACGATAAACTAAATATGCTCAAGCTATCAATATTGCCTTACTAAAAGTAGCTGTACAAAGAGTGCTTGTATTCAATATCGTGCTTATACAGCAAGAACGATCACTTTATAAGTGATTCTTATAAAACCGTACAAAAAGCAACGCAATAACACCTATCTTTAGCAGCTTTGGCATTTATTTTTTCTAGTCTTTGCTAGACTTAGTTTCGTAAAATATTAAACAGGCTTAATAAAAATTGAGCTTAAACTCATTTAAACCTCTGTACTCAACAAGGCTGTACTTAATAAAAGGATTATTCAATATGACCTCACAATTTTTAAAGCAAACCAATCGTGCTATCGCTATCGCCGCTATCAGTGGTCTTGGGGTGCTGAGCACTGTCGCTCACGCTGCAACTTATGAGCTTGACCCCCATCACACTGCAGTACGCTTCTCTGTAGACCACTTTGGTACTTCTACCAATGCAGGTGGTTTCTATGACTTGTCAGGTATTCTTGAGTACGCGCCTGAAGCAAAAAAGGGTTTTGTTGGCATTACCATTCCCATGGGCAGCTTAAGCACAGGGCTCAAAGCCTTTGATAATCATCTTAAATCTGAAGATTTTTTTAATGTTAAAGAGTATCCAACGGCTTATTTTAAATCTACCAACTGGCAGTTTGCTGGTGACAAAGTTAAGACAGTCACCGGCGATTTAACTTTATTAGGTGAGACGCATCCAGTGACTCTAACAGCGACTAAGTTTAATTGCTACGATAGTCCAATATTAGGCGTTGAGGCTTGTGGTGGTGATTTTGAGACCACTATTGATAGAACCAAGTGGGGTATCGATACCTATACGGATGGCGGCATAATGAAAAACGTCAAGCTAGTGGTGCAAGTTGAAGGCAGCAAAAAAGCCGATCTTAAATAGACGGTTTTAAGTGATTAAAGTGCTACTGATAAGTATATAGCCGCTTGATTTGTAGCTCATTTTTTAATGTAATAAGGGAGGTTCTCTAGATAGAATCTCCCTTAGTTTTTCAAACAAACAATAAAAGGCCGTTAAGATGGGACAGCTTGAAGACATGGCGATGTTTGTACGTATTGTCGAGGCGGGTAGTATTACCAAGGCCGCTGAGCAATTAAATATCGCCAAATCAGCGGTAAGTCGGCGCTTAAAAGATTTAGAGACGCGCTTAGGTAATCAGCTCATCAGCCGAACCACGCGTCAATCTAATCTGACTGAGGCGGGTGAGCAGTACTATCAGCGCGCATGCAGCATATTGAATGAGGTCGACGCGCTCAATGAGCAGACTAGCGGCGCGCCTACGCGTATCGAAGGTACGCTGAAAATGACCGCGCCTTTGACTTTTGGTTTGATGCATCTTAGCGGGGTGATTGACGATTATGCCAATCAGCATCCCAACTTGAACTTCGAGTTAGACTTCTCTGATCGTCATGTGGATTTGGTCGAGGAGGGCTTTGAGTTAGCCATTCGCATTAGAGAATTGCAAGACTCTACTCATCAAGCCAAGCGTTTGGCGCTGATTCGTTATGCCCTCTGCGCCAGTCCTGATTATCTCAGCGAAAGGGGTACGCCCAAAACCTTAGAAGATCTTAAGCACCATCAGTTTTTGCAATATGGTCTTGGCAAAGATGGCAGTATAGAGCTAACGGACGCCAAAGGTAAAACTCATACGGTCGCTACTCAGTCAAAAATAAAAGCCAATAATGGCGACTTTTTACTCGATATGGCGGTAAAAGGTCAAGGCATTGCTTTTTTGCCCACTTTTATCACCTATAAGACCGTAGCACGCGGTGATTTAGTTCCGCTCCTTGAGGAGTATCAATTGCCGACCTTAAACGCTTATGCTGTTTATCCCAAAAATCGATTCTTATCTCAGCGCTGCCGCTACTTGATCGACTTTATTGCCGAGCGTTTGGGGGATGATCCTTATTGGGATAAAGCGATATAGGCGCTGATGAGCAGACTTAGTAGTCTTTAAAAGCCGCTATAAAGCTTAAACCATTACTGCTAATATGATTTCAAAATAGTACGGCATCAAATAGTACTATCTTAAAATCCACTAATCATAAGGAGATGTATGATGGATCTACAAGCACTAGGGATGACAGCCCTTGATGACTTCGACAATGTACGCACAAGTCCATTACCGCAAGAGCGCCTAACAGCGGCGCGTAAGGCAGCTGAGGCGTTTCGAGAGCGCTTTATGGATGAGCCGGAAGTTGCCTACTATCAAAGTGTCAATCTGGTCCGGGTGCCTTATCCGACATGGTACGCCTACAGCGGTGTCTACACGCAAAGCACTTATAAGTTCCCTTATCTACATATTCTTAATCGTCTGTTCATCGTGCAGTTTCGCAATGCTTTGGGCGAGCTTAAGACCTTGTTGTTTTCACCCTCTGATATTGAGGCGGATCGCGAGACTCCCTTCTTTAAGCGCTTAACGAATAAAATGCCAGATTGGTCGCCGCTTGAGAGTGTAGTTGCGCCTATTTTTCGTGACGTGACTCAAGCTCTAGATGAGATTGGTCTAAAGCCTGAAGATGTCGACTACATCAGCTATGATCACTTGCATACGCAAGATGTACGGCAATGGCTGGGCAGTAAAACCGCCGATGAGGATAGAGCGGCTTATTTTCCCAATGCCAAACTACTAGTGCACGAAAAAGAATGGCAAAGTGCGCAAGGCTTACTCCCTGTGCAAGCAGAATGGTATTGCCCCAACGGTATCGAAGGCGTCGATCCTGATAAGGTGGTTACCTTTACCAGCAGTCTTAAGTTAGGGGACGGCTTGGCCCTGGTGCATACCTCAGGTCATACTGAAGGCAACCACTCGTTAGTGGCTAGAGTCCCTGATGGCATCCGCGTCACCTCAGAAAATGGCGTAGGGGCAGATGCTTATGCACCGATGAATTCTAAGGTAAATGCCATTCGCCGCTATGCCAAAAAAACAGGGATGGAAGTTATCTTAAATGGCAACACGCTGGAAGATAGCACCGATCAATACATCTCTATGATAATGGAAAAAACGATTGCTGGTCCCTCACTAAATCCTGACTTCCCTAACTGCGCTTCAAGTAGCGAAGCGACTCCTTATTGGCTCATTCCGGGTCATAAAGTCAGTCATCTAATAGGTGAAGCTAAGTTTGGCTCATTGCACACCGATGTAGCAAACAATAGCTCAACCCAAAAGGTAGGTGCTTGATGAGCTACTATAAAGATAAAACTGTCTATATCACTGGCGCCGCCTCGGGTATCGGGTTTGAAACCGCAAGACAGCTCATTGGGCAAGGTGCTCACTTAGTATTATTCGATGTACAATCACTCGATGACAGCGTCGCTACTTTGCAAAGCTTAAATAAAGACAATGCTACTATCAGCGCCTATGATTTAGACGTCACGGATGCCGAGATGACGACTCAGCAAATAGCGGCTGCTGCCAATGAGAGGTCTCCTGATATTCTTATGCATTTTGTCGGTATTACTGGCCCTTGGAGCTTTGATGAGATGAGCCAAGAGCAGTTCGAGCGCGTGATGGCGATCAATGTTTTTGGCACGCGTAATGTACTGGCAGCAATGCGGCCTTTCTTAACCCGTGGCAAACAAGTCATGGTCACCGCTTCGATGGCCTCATTCACCGGTAGCTACGGCTATAGCTCATATAGCGCCTCAAAATTCGCTGTTTGGGGTATGATGCAATCGATCAGTTATGAGTGGCAACCGTTAGGCATAGATATCACCGTGTTTGCACCGCCGCCCATCGATACCCCTCTTACTCAAGCCGAGGTCGGCGTGATGGCAGAAGCAGGCGTCGGCATGAAAAAGCTAGCAGGTGAGCTGAAGATTGAAGACGCGGTCAAATCTATGCTCAAAGGCGTAAAAAACCGAGAGTTCTTAGTCGTACCTGGCATCATGGCCAATATCATCCGCTTACAGCTGCGCTTTTTCCCGGTCAGCTGGGTGAATTGGATAGGTCATAAAACCGTGGCTTTTTCGCTCAAAAAATAATAAGGTAGAGCCTTTTTTAGCTTAGCGAATATAGCCCATGATGACCTTGCCTGCTATTGATAACATTTGTGCTCGCGATCCTGATGAGCCCAATCGCGCTTCAACCACGCTTGAGCTGTTGTTCGATTTGGTTTATGTGATAGCCGTTGCTGCCGCTGCAAGTGGCTTACACCAGCGTTTGCTTGTCCATGACTTTTCAGGGTTTTTAACCTTTGTTATCGCCTTTTTTATCTTATGGAATGCTTGGACAAGCTTTACTTGGTTTGCCTCAGGCTATGACCCTGATGACTGGTACTACCGGCTGTCAGTGATGCTACAGATGTTTGGCTCGCTGATGATCGCGGCTAATATCAACCAGTTTTTTGAGCAAGGTCTGACGTGGATAGGGGTGACGGGCTATGCGATCATGCGCCTTGCCAGCTGTAGTCAGTGGTGGCGCGTCTACCGACAAGTAGAGGGTCATCAGCGGGTAGCCAGTCGTAGTATTGTAGGATTACTCACTCTACAAAGCCTTTGGATACTCTGGTTGTTTTTACCAGCTACAATGCAAATGCCTGCGCTATTTATCTTTATAGTGGCTGAGTTAGTGATGCCATTATGGGCGCGGGCGGCGCAGAACCTCAACTGGCACCCGCATCATATCGCTGAGCGCTACGGTCTGCTGACCATTATTGTTTTAGGCGAAGGCGTGCTCGGCGTCAGTAACAGTATTCAGTACTTTTTAGTCAATTCCGACTCAGCAGCTAGTGTTATTATTTTATTAGGGTCAAGCCTAGTAGCACTGGTGTTTGCCTTATGGTGGCTGTACTTTACTATTCCCTTTGGCACTATCTTAGATAATGTGCGCCGGCGTTATGACTTGTTTTTATTTGGTTATGGGCATTTTTTTGTTTTTGCGACCCTTGCCGCACTTGGCAGCGCCCTTAACTTAGTGACGAATGCCCGGGCGGATACGATGGATCGTACCATTACCCAGCCTTACGCTATGGGGCTATTAATGATTATGCTCTTGGCATTTTTGCTGACACTAACCTTACTTCGATCTTTGATGTGCCGAAAATCAAGTCACAATCTCATCGCGATTGTCTTCGCCGCTATTATTATTGGCTTAAGCTATCTGGCAGTCACCCAAGGCTTACCTATTACTTATGGCATTTGGCTAAGCATTCTTGCGCCTATAACCATGACTTGGTGCTTTAAACAAGACAACAAAAAATGGCAGCCGCAAGCTATAGCCAGTTCGAAATAAAATCGATACTCTTTATCAAAACGCCCTATTTATTAACACGCACTGAGTTTATTCAGTGCGTTTTTTTGTAGCAAAATTTTTTATGAATTCTATAAAGACTTGTTAAATAAACCTAATTAGAAAGTACTTGATTCTCAAATATACAAACAGTTAAAGGGACGCTAGAATCTGGTAAGTATGCAAATTTTGTACTGTTGTCTGATGGTGACTTTACCGTTCCCGAAGAAAAAATAAAAGGGATCGAATCTGTGCTAACCGTTGTCTATGGCAAACCTGTTTATGGGGCCAAGGAGTATTAAAAGTACGAACTTAAACTGTCTCCGGTCATTCCAAGCTGGTCCCCTGTGAAGTGCTACGGCAGAGTTCAAAATAATACCAATAAATAGTTTTATCTACGGGGCCAACAGCCGATCTATAAGTAGATCGGTTTTTTTATGGTGCTAAAATTAGTCGCTAAGAATTGTCTAAATAGACAGGAATAGACATTAACGAATACTGGCTAGGTCAACAAAGTGACATACTAGCCCTTCACATTGCTAGTTTATTTCTATAAAATACCGACCGTGTGGTTTCTTTGGTATATATTCATACTATTTATTGTTGATCCTTTTACGCTTAATCGAGAGAGTATGCTTGATTTAAAATAGGTAATTTAACTATGAGTCCTACCACTATTGCTTACAGTTATCTTGCGATTGCTATCATTTGTGAAGTGGTTGGCACGACGTTTTTGGTCAAGTCAGAGCAGTTCACACGTTTGGTACCGACCCTGATTATGGGCGTGCTGTATGCCATCTCGTTTTATTTATTGACTCAGACTATCAAGACCATACCTCTTGGCATCGCTTATGCGCTGTGGGGCGGTCTGGGTATCGTGCTGACTTCGCTGGTCGGTGTGTTCTTTTTTAAGCAAAGCCTCGATACAGCTGCCATGGTCGGCATTGCGATGATCGTCGGCGGTGTGGTGGTGATGAACTTATTGTCTAATTCTGTGGTGCACTAGCCAGTTAGGTGAAAATGAGCATGGAAATAAAAATGGAAATACAAAACGCGCATAAACGTAAGAAACAACCAGAGCTTGTACGGCGGGCGCTGCTCGATGAAGCGGCACGTATCACGCTAGAGCAAGGCTTGTCTAAAGTGACCTTTCAAGCGGTGGCGGATGCCGTCGGCGTGACCAAAGGCGGTGTGATGCATCATTTTGCTACCAAAGATGCGCTAATCTTAGAGGTGTTTTATGATGCGATGGCCAAGTTTGAGGCAGAAGTTAATCAAGCCATGGCAAAGGACCCTGTTAGCTATGGCTCGTTTACCCGCGCTTATATCGATGCCACCATCAGCTTGGGCGAAAAAGGGCAGGCAGAGTTTAATAGCCAAGCGACCTTGTATGTGTTGATGCTAGGAGATCGGATGCTGCGTGAACGCTGGGCTGAGTGGTCAAACGAGCAGCTAAAAAAACACGCCAACACCGACAATACCGAAACGCTATGTATGGTGCGTCTGGTCGCCGATGGGATTTGGCTCTCGGACTTTTCGGGTATCGACATCTCGGATAAATCTTCACTACGTACGCGCTTGATAAATATGACGCAGCGCGACTTTGACGCTTAAAAGTGCATACAAACAGCGTTTATTTTTACTCTTAACCTATAACGGCATGATTTACTTAAGGAAAACTTATGACAACTACTAAGACAAACATAAATAACTTAAACGACATCATCGACTTAACACAAACACAGACCGCTTATATCAACGGTCGCTATCTGGCGGTCGATGATTCCCTAACTACCTTTGACGATATCAACCCAGCGACAGGTGAAGTGCTGGCGACCATTCAGCAAACGACGACTGAGCAGATCGATGAAGCGGTGAAAGCGGCGCAACAAGGCCAAAAGGTGTGGGCTTTGATGACCGCAGTTGAGCGTGGCCGTATTTTATCAAAGGCCGTTGAGATATTGCGCGAGCGTAATGATGTTCTGGCGTTGCTCGAAACCAAAGACACGGGTAAAGCTTACTCTGAGACCAAGTATGTCGATATCGTCACTGGTGCTGATGTCGTTGAATATTATGCCGGTCTTGCGCCAATGATTGAGGGTCGTCAGATTCCACTACGTGATAGCAGCTTTGTCTATACGCGCCGTGAGCCACTCGGCGTGGTCGCCGGTATCGGCGCGTGGAATTATCCGATTCAAATCGCCATGTGGAAAGCAGCACCCGCATTGGCTGCAGGTAACGCGATGATTTTTAAACCATCAGAAGTTACGCCATTAACCGCATTAAAGCTAGGAGAAATTTTTACCGAAGCTGGGCTACCAGATGGCGTCTTTAACGTCGTGCAAGGTGATTATAAAGTAGGCGAAGCCTTAACTCAGCATCCTGATATCGCTAAAGTTTCGTTCACGGGCGGTGTGCCAACTGGCAAAAAAGTCATGACGAGCGCGGCATCATCGTCGCTTAAAGACGTGACCTTAGAGCTTGGTGGTAAGTCGCCATTGATTATCTTTGACGATGCCGATATCGATACCGCTGCTGACATTGCGATGATGGCGAACTTCTATAGCAGTGGTCAGGTCTGTACCAATGGCACGCGCGTCTTTATCCCTAAATCGCTACAAGCCAAGTTTGAAGAGGCCATCTTAACGCGCGTCGAACGTATCAAATTGGGCAATCCAATGGATGAAAACATCAATATGGGGCCACTGGTGAGCTTCCCGCATATGGAGCGGGTGCTGGGTTATATCGAGCAAGGTAAAGCGGGCGGCGCGCGTTTATTGGCGGGCGGTGAGCGAGTGACAACCAGCGAGCTTGCTGATGGTGCGTTTGTCGCGCCAACGGTGTTTACCGGTTGCAGCGATGATATGACCATTGTGCGTGAGGAAATCTTTGGCCCAGTGATGTCGATATTGACGTACGAGACCGAGGAAGAAGTCATTCGCCGTGCCAACGATACCGAGTATGGCTTGGCCGCAGGGGTGGTGACCGCTGATTTGACTCGCGCGCATCGAGTCATTAGGCAGATTGAAGCCGGTATCTGCTGGTTAAATACGTGGGGTGAATCGCCTGCGCAAATGCCAGTTGGCGGTTATAAGCATTCAGGTATCGGCCGCGAAAACGGCATCGAAGCCCTTGAGCACTATACACAGACCAAATCTATCCAAGTAGAGCTTGGCAAGTTTGAGTCGGTATTTTAATCATTTGAACTTATGGAACCTTTAATAAGTAAGCAAGTATTCTGAGGGCTAATTTGTCCTTTTTACTCAACCTTACTGATATCAAATGATTTATTTCTTACTATTATGGAGCGTTTTATGACATCAACCACACCTGAATATGACTACATCATTGTCGGTGCAGGCTCAGCAGGCAATGTGCTGGCCACACGTTTGACCGAAGATGCCAACATTAAGGTGTTGCTGTTAGAAGCGGGTCGTCCCGATCACCGTCTAGACTTTCGCACGCAGATGCCAGCGGCGCTCGCCATGCCGCTGCAAGGCACCACGTATAACTGGGGTTATAAAACCGATCCTGAGCCTTATATGAATAACCGCGTCATGGACTGTGGCCGCGGTAAAGGGCTTGGCGGCTCATCACTGATTAACGGTATGTGCTATATCCGTGGCAATGCGCTCGATTTTGATGACTGGGCAAAAATAAAAGGCCTAGCAGATTGGACGTATCTCGACTGCTTGCCGTATTTTAAAAAGTCAGAAAACTGTGATGCAGGCGAAAACGACTATCATGGCGTCGGTGGTCCAGTTGAGATGACGACCTCAAAGCCAGGAGTCAATCCGCTATTTCAAGCGATGATAGAAGCAGGCGTGCAAGCTGGCTATCCGCGTACCGACGATCTAAACGGCTATCAGCAAGAAGGCTTTGGGCCAATGGATCGCTTCGTCACACCCAATGGTCGCCGCGCATCAACGGCTCGCGGGTATCTTGACCGTGCCAAACCGCGTAGCAATATCACCATTTTGACCGGTGCTTTGACCGATGTAATTTTATTCGATGGCAAGCGTGCTGTCGGTGTCAAAGTCGAGCATCAAGGTCAGACCAAGAACTTCTATGCCGCTCGTGAAGTAGTTATCTCGTCGGGCGCTATTGCTTCACCGCAGTTGCTACAGCGCTCTGGTATTGGCCCTGGTCAGTGGCTCAAAGACGTAGGCGTTAACGAAATTTTAGAGTTGCCAGGTGTCGGTAATAATCTACAAGACCATTTAGAGCTGTATATGCAGTATGAATGCAAACTGCCGGTGTCGATTGCCCCTGCCAATAAATGGTGGAATAAGCCTGCGATTGGTGCTGAGTGGTTGTTTATGGGTACTGGTCTTGGTGCGTCCAATCAGTTTGAGGGTGGCGGCTTTATCCGTACCGATGAGAAATTTACCCATCCTAATATCCAATATCATTTCTTGCCATTAGCTGTGCGTTACGATGGTCGCAGTGCAGTCAACTCTCATAGCTTCCAAGCACACGTCGGTTCATTGCGCTCGCCAAGTCGTGGCCGTGTCAAGCTCACCTCAAAAGACCCAAGCGCGCATCCAAGTATCTTATTTAACTATATGTCGCATGAGCAGGACTGGCAAGAGTTCCGCGCGGCGATGCGTATCACCCGTGAGATTATGCATCAGCCAGCGCTTGATCCTTATCGTGGCCGTGCTATCGCCCCAACCGATGATTTAGTGACTGATGCGCAGTTGGATGAGTACGTCCGTAATCACAGTGAGACCGCTTATCATCCGTCATGTACTTGTCCAATGGGTGAGGGCAATGATTCGGTGGTCAATGGTGAAGGGCTAGTGCACGGTATCGATGGTCTGCGCGTCGTTGATGCGTCAATTATGCCGAACATCATCAGCGGCAACCTAAACGCCACCACTATTATGCTGGCCGAAAAAATCGTCGATAAGATGCGCGGCAAGCAATTACCACGCTCGACAGCGGACTATTATGTCGCCAATGGCGCGCCGCTTCGAGCTGAGCCGATGCGCGCTTATGGTTCTGTTGTTTAAACTATTGGACAATGAATAATATAAGACAATTTCAATAAGAAGGCCTTTCAAAGTAAAGGTCTTTTTTATCAGCGCTAATCTGTTCACGCTATATCTTTTCTATCTTTACCGGGTTATAGCGTGACAGTTATTTCAGTTCGTATTGTTAGTTTTTGAGGTTTTGCTAAGGGTGGATTTCATTGCTTAGCAAATTATTATTGATTGGTACTGCTTTGTGCGTCATGTGTTCATGTATATATGACGTGGTGATTTTTCATTATGTTATGACGGACAAAGCAATATCAGACTGTGTTTCATTTACCTATTGAGGTCTTTTATGTACAGTTCGCCATCAGAAGATGCGACGAAACCCCTGAGTCTAAATAAGACTGTTTTTTTAGGTTCAGCTATTATTTCTATTTTACTGATTATTTGGACGATAGCGTTTCCAGATTATAGCGAGACATTATTAAGTAATGGCATGGCATGGGTATCAGAGAGCTTTGGCTGGTACTACATGCTGGTGGTTGCTGCTTATAGTATTTTTGCGTTGTTTGTGGGCTTTTCTAAATACGGCGATATCAAGCTGGGACAAGATCACGAAAAAGCTCAGTTTCCCTTTTTGGCGTGGGCAGCGATGCTGTTTTCAGCCGGTATCGGTATCGATTTATTATTCTTTGGTGCCTCTGAGCCGTTGATGCATTATCTGACGCCGCACACAGGGCTTGAGCCTGCCAGTGCCGAGGCGATGCGTGAAGCACTGTCGCAAACCTTTTTACATTGGGGTCTGCACGGCTGGGGGATTTATGCACTCATCGGTATGGCCTTGGCTTATTTTGCCTATCGTAAAAACATGCCGCTTGCGCTACGCTCACCATTGACTCCGGTCTTTGGCGAACGTTTAATCAAAGGCTGGCTCGGCGATGGTATTGATACCTTTGGTGTCGTCTGTACCTTGATGGGTATTGCGACCAGCTTGGGCATCGGTGTGTTGCAGGCCAATGCAGGCTTAACCCACGTTTTTGGTATCGAGTCGAGCAAAATGGTGCAGAGCCTTATTATCTTAGGTGTGGTCGCTGCTGCGGCTATCTCTGCCATGACTGGTGTAGAGCGAGGGGTACGTCGTTTATCTGAATTCAACATGCTATCGTCGATATTACTATTGATTGCGATACTGGTGATGGGCAATACGATATACTTGCTCAATACCTTTACCCAAAGTATCGGTCAGTACTTCCAGACCATCGTTTACAAGACTTTTGATGTTTATGCTTATGATGGCAGCGCTGGTGCCGACTGGAAATCAGGCTGGACGATATTTTTCTGGGCGTGGTGGGTCGCTTGGGCACCGTTTGTCGGCTTATTTATCGCGCGTATTAGCCGTGGCCGCACGTTGCGTGAGTTTGTATTTGGGGTGATGTTTATCCCGCTTGGCTTTATCTTTGCTTGGTTCTCTATCTTTGGTAATTCAGCGATAGACCTAGTGGCCAATGGTGCGACAGAGCTTGGTGAAATCGCTGTCAATGATGCGGCGATGGGCATGTTTGCCTTGTTTGAGTACTTTCCTTACAGTGATATTTTGTCATTCGCAGGCGTGGTCATCGGTTTAGTGTTCTTTGTAACCTCAGCGGACTCCGGCGCCTTAGTACTGGCGAACCTAAGCTCAAGAGGTATGACCAATGACACCGACGCACCGGTTTGGCTGCGTTTGTTTTGGGCAGCAGCGACCGGTCTTATCACTTTAGGTTTACTGTTCGCAGGCGGGTTTGCTTCCTTGCAATCGGTATCTGTGATTGCTGGTTTGCCGTTCTCGCTTATCTTGGTGCTCTACATGATGTCGATGTGGAAGTCGCTCAAAGAAGAGGGTAATAAGCGCAAAGCCAGTACCGTTGGCACCGCAAACGTCCTCGATAACGGTAAGAGCTGGAAAGCACGTCTGCAACGTATCGTCAGCTTCCCAGGTCATGCACAGGTGGAGAGATTCTTGCAAACTGTAGTCATGCCAGCCATGAGCGAGTTTGAAAAAGAGATGCAAGCAGGCGGTCTTAATACTGTTTTAGAGAGTCATAATGTGGAAAATATTAGTGACACTATCAATGCTAGTATGGATCATAATACCGATCATATAGATGGTGTCAAACTGCGCGTTGGTCATGGCGATGAGGATGACTTTGTTTATGAAGTCAATCTCATTAAAGCTGAACGTCCTAATTTCACCCTGAATACCTCAACCAAGCATGCCGAGTTCTACTACCGTGCTGAGGTGTTCTTGAGTGATGGCTCGCAAGAGTATGATTTGGTAGGTTATACCAAAGAGCAAGTGCTCGTCGATATCTTGCATCAGTACGAATGCCACTTGCAGTATTTACACTTAGAGCGTTAATTCTTAATAAATATAGCTTTGTAGAGACCCTATAAGTTCAAGATAACTTATAGGGTTTTTTTAAAGCGCAGCAAGCGCAAGGCGTTCAGCGTCACGAGCACCGTCGCGCCAGTATCGGCGAGTACGGCGATCCATAACCCCGTGATGCCGAGTATGGTAGTCATAAGAAAGATACCTTTGAGACCGAGCGCAAAAATGACGTTCTGATGGATATTAGCTAAGGTCGCGCGTGACAGAGCAATGACATGAGCGACGTCGGTGACGCGGCTTTTTAATAGGGCAATGTCAGCGGTTTCGATGGCTACATCGGTACCACCGCCCATCGCGATGCCGACATCTGCGCTAGCTAGGGCTGGCGCATCATTAATACCGTCTCCTACCATCGCTATTTTGTTATTCTTCTTCATCTCGCTGAGTAAACGTAGCTTGTCTTCGGGTAACAGCTCAGCTCTCCATTCTATGTCTAAATGACTGGCAAGCGCCTGCGCGGTGAGATGGTTATCGCCTGTCAGCATAATAGAGCGCACGTTCATGGCATTGAGCTGAGCCACACCTTGCCGCGCATCGTCTCGTAACTCATCTCGTAGTGCGACTAAGCCAATCACTTCAGCGCTGTGTTCATCGAACAGCACTGAAACCGTTTTGCCTTCATTTTGCAGCGACTCAATTTGTACTTGCTGCTCGGGTAGTAGTAAGCTCTCATCAGCGGCATAAACTGGGGAGCCTATGACTAAAGATCGCTCATTGACAGTAGCATGTACCGCTTTACCAGCGGTCGCAAAGGCATTGGTAGCGTTAGGAATGGCAACCTCAGCTGCTTTAGCATGATCCACGATAGCATTGGCAAGCGGATGGTTAGAGCTGGACTCAACACTAGCGAACAGCGCCAATACTTCATTTGTCCTGTGCAAATCAGGGCGTGCCTCTGTAAAGGCAACAACATCAGTAACGCGTGGCTTGCCCTCGGTTAAGGTGCCGGTTTTGTCAAAGGCCACGGTATTGACTCGGCCAATGATTTCCAAGGCGCTACCGCCTTTGATCAATAAGCCGCGGCGCGCGCCAACCGCTAAGCCTGAAGCGACGGCAGCCGGGGTAGATAGTACCAAAGCGCATGGACAAGCAATCAGTAACAGTGCCAAACCACGATAGAGCCAGGTTCCCCATTCTCCTCCTAGCGCTATTGGCGGCACGATGATCACTAAGGCGGCAACAGCCATTACTATCGGGGTGTAGTAACGACTAAATTTTTCAATAAAACGAGCAGTGGGGGCTTTGGAGGCTTGGGCTTGCTCTACCAGCTCAATGATACGCGCAATAGTGTTATCAGCCGCTGTTTTTTGCACGCGTACGTGTAGCGCGCCATCGACGTTGATGGAACCTGCAAATACTTCATCGCCGATGGTTTTGACAACCGGTATCGACTCTCCTGTCACCGGCGAATCATCTAAGCTGGAGGAACCTTGGATAATAATGCCGTCAGCAGAAACCTTGTCACCAGGACGGACGAGCACTCGATCATCTACTTGTAGTGATGCGGCAGAAACCTCACGCGCCGCGCCGCCTTGCTCATCGATTAACACGGCTCTCTTGGGCACCAGTGAGGACAAAGCTCTAATACCCGCGCGCGCCCGATCAGCGGCGACACTCTCTAATAGTTCACCCACGGAGAATAAAAAAACTACCGCAGCCGCTTCTTCAGCCTCACCAATAATAAGGGCGCCAAGCGCTGCGACCGACATCAGCATCTCAATCGAAAAAGGCGAGCCTGTTGTGGCCAGTGCCAAGGCTTTGCGAGCAAAAGGGAGTACGCCAATAACCACAGCGATAATGAAAGCCCAAGCGCCGTATGCAGGAAAAATTAAAGATAGCACATAGGCTGCGCTCATCAGCAAGCCAACGCCGATGACCTGCTTGCCTTTCATCGTTTGCCACCAGTGCTGATCGTCTACAATGGCCTCATGACCAATGATGTCATCTTGATGTTCGGTTATTTCTGACATACCGAACCCAAGGCGCTTGATGGTTTTTTCGATATCTTTGAACTCAGTCGTGGCATCGGGCGCTAGGGTTAGCGCTAACTTTTGCGTCGCAAAGTTTAGCTGAACGTCAGAGACGCCTGGCATACGGGTTAGCGCTGTTTCAATCTTGCCCACGCAGCTGGCGCAGTCCATACCTTCAATATGATATTGCATAGTGATTTATCCTCTTATTAAAGGTATTATGAACTCTGAAGTGGCTTTAGGGTCAAGATATTGCCCGCAATTCGTTTGATTTTTTACAATCAAACCTTGCAGCTACTTTATGGTTTAGAGTGATAAAAGGAGATAGTAATGGCAGTCAAAGCAGTACTTAAAGCACCGATCAAAATCGGTGAGCTTGCCAAGCGTACAGGGGCGACAGTGGAGACCATTCGTTATTATGAAAAGGAGCAGTTACTGCCGAAGCCTTTTCGCAGCCAAGGCAACTATCGGTTATACCGAGAAGAGCACATTGAACGCATGCAGTTTATCTTGCACTGCCGTACGCTCGATATGAGCTTGGATGAAGTGCGTGTGTTACTACAGTACTGGGATACTCCGGACAAAAACTGCGGCGAGGTCAATGAGTTGTTAGATGAGCACATCGAGACCGTAGAGGCACGTATGCAAGAATTGAGGCAATTAAAGCGGCATCTACTAGAGCTGCGACAAAAGTGTACCACACAGGCGCCCGCTGAAGCATGCGGGATACTACATGCGCTTGCTGATGACTCTTGTCATAAATAGTCAAATATTCTAATTATTAATAACGGTATGCAAGTTATTACCTAAGCACTGCCACCGCATAAAAAAATTTCGTGCTAAAATCGCCAGTCATTATTGCCCCAATAGCTAGCGATTGGTTGTTTAGCCGATTTAATATAAAAAATACCCTGCTGCTGGGATAAGTTTTTGTAGCCTCAAGAGTCGTACTTTTTTATTTGGGATGAGCCGGATAGACTTATCAACTCAGGCATCCGCCCAAATATTTGACCCCGCGTACCTTCATATTAGATTTATAGGAAGCTGTCATGATCGTTTGGCAAAAACCGAATGCCTTTAGAATACTTTTTACCTTACGCGGCTCTGTAATTCCTCATATCTATCTACAAGTTTTACTGATTACTTTACTTAGCGCAGTCATTTCAGCCGTTCAGCACTGGATTCCCGGCTCTTTTCCCTCTTATGGTGCTGCGCCTTTTACCTTACTTGGCATTGCCTTATCTTTGTTTCTTGGCTTTCGCAATAATGCCAGCTACCAGCGCTGGTGGGAGGGCCGCTGCTTATGGGGTCAGTTGGTATACGATGCTCGCAGCTTTACTCGGCAGGTACTCTCCTTTATAGATGACGAGACTGTTAATGGACAGCGCGCGCAGCGCGCTATGGTGCAGCTAACGATTGCTTTTACTCATGCACTCAGGCATAGGCTTCGCAGCACTTCTCCTTGGGAAGATGTTGAGCGTTTTGTAGCGCCAGAGCATCATGCCAGTATGCGTAAGGCCGGCAACCTCCCTGAGTATTTATTGCGATTGATAGGCAAAGAGCTGAGCCGTAGTCGACGTGAGCAGCTGACATCCGATCTTATGATCCAAAATATGGATGAACGGGTCACCTCTATGACGATAGTCTTGGCGGCTTGCGAGCGCATTCATAATACGCCATTGCCCTTTGCTTATACCTTACTAGTGCACCGTACGACTTACCTTTACTGCTTTATGCTACCGTTTGGCTTGGCGACGTCTCTTGGCTGGGTTACCCCTCTAATTTGCGGCGTCATTGCTTATACCTTTTTTGGCTTAGATGCACTCAATGAGGAAATCACCAATCCATTTGGTGTCGATGCTAACAACCTGGCTCTTACTGCTATCTCGCGTACTATCGAGATTAACCTGCTAGAAGCTTTGGGCGAGACAGATCTACCGCCTGAGCTTATGTCTAAGGGCGGCTATTTGCAGTAATTGGCTTTAAGTTGAGCGTACATGCTCCTTAATTGAGCTAAAGGCTGCTTTTAATATTGTGCTTCATATGCAGCAAACGCGGGGCAATGTCCTCTTCAAGCTTAGTACGGCTCAGTACAAAACTAGGCGCGCCGCAGTTAAAGGTTAGCAAGCCCTCGGTAGGGTGCATGATAGCAGTGGCCACCGCATTGACCTGATTTTGCCAATCGCCAAATGAAAAACAATAGCCAAAGTCATCATAATCTTTAAAGGCTTGTTCTAGGCTAAGCTTAATGGCTGGCCAGTCCTCACGATATTTTGTATGAATCGCCTGTATAATGAAATCTTGCTCAGCTGGCGGCATACTAGCTAAACAAGCGCGCCCCATCGCACTTAAGTGAATAGGTAAATACGAGCCAACGTTACGCCGCATCGTTGTCGTTCCAGCACCTTGCACCACATTGAGATACACCATCATTAGCCGATCGCGGGTTGCCATAGCGACGGCGCTATTGGCATAATCTGCCAGCTCCTCCATATAGGGAGTGACCAAATTATTGATAGCCATATTCGCTATCATGGTATAGCCAAAGCCCAATACGCCAGCCGCTAGCTGATACTTGCCATTGTTTGTCGCTTGCTTCAGATAGCCAAGTTTGACTAAGGTATAAGTGAGACGGGTAACAGTGCCTTTAGGAAGGCCTGTGAGTTGGCTGAGTTCTTGATTGCCTAGCAATGGCTGCTGCGGGTTAAAACAACGCAGCAGTTCGAGCCCGCGTGCTAATGCGGTGACAAACTGCCGATCATTTTTATCTCTCATCTCAGCGATAGGCTCTAAGAGCTCTAAATGAGCGTCACTATGAGTGTCATCAAAGATAGGGGTAGTCATAAAATATCTTGATCTCAATTAAATTATAAAACTTACTCGCTGACTTCTTTAATCATATTGCGAGCGATAATGATCTGCTGAATCTGCGTGGTCCCTTCATAGAGACGGTATAAGCGCACGTCACGATAAAACCGCTCGATACCATAATCAGCGATATAGCCTGCGCCGCCATGGATCTGCACCGCACGATCCGCCACGCGGCCACACATCTCAGTGGCGAACATCTTGGCGCATGAGGACTCGGTCACCACATCTTTGCCGTCATCACGTAGGCGCGAGGCGTCAAGTACCATAGATTTGGCCGCATAAATCTCCGCCTTGGAGTCCGCTAGCATCGCTTGAATGAGCTGAAAGCTGGCAATCGGTTGACCAAACTGTTTGCGATCGACAGCGTAACGCAGTGCGTCATCTAACATACGAGAGGCGGCAGCGGTACTGGCAGCAGCGATATGCAGGCGACCTTTATCCAACACTTTCATCGCTGTTTTAAAACCGATACCTTCGACGCCTCCTATCAAAGCACTCGCTGGCACGACACAATTATCAAAGATCACATCGCAAGTATGCGCGCCTTTTTGCCCCATTTTTTTATCCCATTTACCTAAGGTAATACCAGGGGTGTCGCTCTCAACGATAAAGGCAGAGATGCCGCCTGCGCGTTTGTTCTCAGGGTCAGTACGCGCCATGACGGTAAAGACACCAGCTTCTGGAGCGTTGGTGATATAGCGCTTAGTGCCATTGATGACATAAGTGTCGCCGTCTTTGATAGCTGTGGTGCGCAAGGAGGCGGCATCTGAGCCTGCTTCAGGTTCAGTCAGACAAAAAGAGCCGATAATCTCACCGCTAGCAAGTTTGGGCAGATATTTTTGTTTTTGCTCCTCGGTGCCATCGATGACGAGTCCTGAGGAGCCAATGCCGTTATTCGTGCCAATAAGCGAGCGAAAAGCAGGGGAGGTGCGCCCCATCTCAAAAGCGACAATCACTTCTTCTTCCATTGTTAGGCCCAGTCCACCATATTCTTCTGGAATGGTCAGCCCAAACAGACCCAGCTCGCGCATTTGATTGATAATCTCGTCTGGCAATCGGTCATTCTCTGCGACCCAATCCTCCATAGGTATCAACTGATTATTGACAAACTGGCGAACGGTGTTAACGATATGGTCGAGGACTTCTTGATCTCTAATCATGGGACTTCCTTGTCTGATGTGGCTGAATGTTAAAAGCTGAATGTTAAAAATAGTGCCGATGAGTTTGGCGCTAATATCTGATTGTGCAATGACTGTTTTACATAAAGAGCTTGTATGAGCTAAATAGCATAATCTATACTAACTTAGATTACAACAATTTCGGTTATGAAAACCGCAGTGCGGTATTTTTTAATATCGATAAGTACCTATTAAGGATAGCTTCATGGAAGAATCAATTATTACTTGTGAGACACTAGATAGTGGCGTGAGTGTGATAACCCTTAATCGTCCCAAAGTTCGCAATGCTTTGAATGCTGAATTGCGCGAGCAAATGGCAGAGATTTTCGTCAAATTAAACGATGATCCAAAGACCAAAGCTATCGTACTTACTGGCGGTAATAAAGTGTTCGCTGCTGGTGCCGATATCAACGACTTCTTAACCGCAAAAACAGTCGATATCTATCTACGTCATAGCGAACAATATTGGGATGCTATCACCAATTGTCGCAAGCCTATTATTGCCGCTGTTAATGGCTATGCTCTGGGTGGCGGCTGTGAGCTTGCCATGCACGCTGACATTATTGTCGCGGGCAAGTCGGCTAAGTTTGGGCAACCTGAGATTAAAGTAGGCTTGATGCCGGGAGCAGGGGGCACGCAGCGGCTATTTCGCGTGCTTGGCAAACACAAAGCTATGAAGCTGATATTGACGGGCGATATGATAAGCGCTCAGGAAGCAGATCAGATGGGGTTAGTGTCCGAAGTGGTTGACGATGAGGCGACTATTGATCGTGCTATCGAGTTCGCTGAACAGCTGGCAGGTTACTCGCCCATTGCCTTAAGCCAAATCAAAGAAGTTGCCAATCTAGGCGCCGATATGCCATTGCAAGCGGCGTTAGCTTTAGAGCGTAAAGCCTTCCAGATTTTGTTCGATACCGAAGACCAAAAAGAAGGGGCAAAAGCTTTCTTGGAAAAACGCACTGCTGAATATAAAGGGCAGTAGTTTGTTTAAGTGTGGCTAATTAGCGCTATAGTGCGCAACTGGTACAAATTTTCCTTGCTTGCTGCAGCGTTGCTGGCAGAGGCGTCGAAAAATTTATCCCAGTTACTCTAGCCTGCTTTTATATATATTGAAATGACTATAAGAACAAGACTGTATAAGGGATTATTATGACTGTTAAATCATTGGCCATTATTGGCACTGGCGTTATGGGTATGGGTATTGCCCAAATCGCCGCGCAAGCGGGCATTGACGTACTCTTGTTCGACGCTAAAGCAGGCGCCGCTGAAGAAGGACGTCAATCGCTCAAAGCTACCCTTGAAAAACTGGCGGCTAAAGGTAAGTTTACCGATAAGCAGCTGCAAGCGACCTTATCAAACCTAACCGTGATTGAAGATATAGCCAAAATTGCCGAGGTAGATGTCGTTATTGAAGCGATTATCGAAAATTTAGAGATCAAACAGCAGTTATTTAAACAGTTAGAGGGTCTTGTTCCTAAAGACACCATTTTGGCCACCAATACCTCATCGCTAGCGGTGACCGCGATTGCCTCCGTCTGCCAGCATCCAGAGCGGGTGGCAGGATTTCACTTTTTTAACCCCGTGCCACTCATGAAAATAGTGGAAGTGATTCCGGGACTCTCTACTGACCATCGTATTGTAGAAACGCTGACAGATTTAGCCAAACGCATGGGGCATCTAGGCGTCTTCGCAAAAGACACTCCAGGATTTATTGTCAATCATGGCGGCAGAGCTTTTGGTACAGAAGCGCTAAAAATACTAGGCGAGGGGATCGCTAGTTTTGAGGATATCGATCGTATTTTACGTGATGGCGCAGGCTTTCGCATGGGGCCGTTTGAGCTCATGGATCTCACTGGCATCGATGTGTCGCATCCAGTTATGGAATCAATTTATAACCAATATTATTTTGAGCCTCGCTATCGCCCGCATCCCTTGACCCGTCAAATGCTAATAGGAAAAAAGTTGGGTCGTAAAGTTGGTGAGGGCTTTTATCATTACACAGAAAATAAAAAACAAGACGCTCAAAAAGCGACAGCAAATACGAATCAACAATCACCTTATAAGACAGATTGTGATACCTCAAACATATCAGTTTGGATTGGCGCAGATTTAGCAGCAGATAAACAAAAGCTGGTCGATTATCTAAATACTAAAGACATCGCTATCGACGACAACGATAAGCCAAATCCTGACAGTTTGATATTGCTGGCCATCTACGGCGAAGATACTACCAATGCGGCTATGCGCTATCAGGTTAATCCCGAGCAAGCGGTCGCCATCGATATGCTGACTGACTTATCCAAGCATCGTACATTGATGCCAAGTATCGTTACTAAAGATAAATTTGTGGCGCAAGCTTATGCCTTGTTTGGTAGAAATAATAAGTTTGGTAAGAGCTCCGATGGCGCTGATACTGCGGTCGATGCTACGCTCATTACCGAAAGTACTGGCTTTGTCGCACAGCGAGTCGTTGCTATGGTGATTAATTTAGGCTGTGATATGGCGATGCAAGGTATTGCCACGTCAAAGGATATCGACAATGCGATCAAGCTTGGACTGGGATATCCATACGGTCCTATCTCATGGGGTGATGAGCTTGGTGCTTCGCGGGTTTTACTTATCTTACAGCGTATTTACGCGCTCACAGGCGACCCACGTTATCGCCCAAGCCCTTGGCTACAGCGCCGCGCCAAACTGGGCATTTCATTATTTACTCAGCAGAGCAATTACTAATACCAATACTGATGCTAAGCGGTGGCTCAATTCTATAAACGCTATATTTTACTTATACAAACGCTTAAAACATAACAAGGAACAGTAATGTTAGATGCCTATATTTATGATGGATTAAGAAGCCCTTTTGGTCGCTATGGAGGCGCATTAGCCACCGTGCGTCCTGATGATATGATTGCGGCAGTGATAAAGGCCTTGGTCGGAAAGCACCAATTACCTAGCGATGTCTTCGATGAAGTACTGATCGGCAACACCAATCAAGCCGGTGAAGACTCACGCAATATCGCCCGTAATGCTGCTCTACTAGCAGGATTAGATGTCACAACGCCCGGTCAAACCGTCAATCGCTTATGCGCCTCAGGGCTGTCCACTGTCATCGATGCCGCCCGTAGTATTACCTGTAACGAGGGTGAGATATTTTTAGCAGGTGGCGTGGAGTCAATGACCCGCGCGCCTTTTGTCTTTGCTAAGACTGAAACGCCTTTTAGTCGTGAATGTAAAGTATTTGATACGACAATTGGTAGCCGCTTTCCCAATCCTATTTTGATCAAAGCGTTTGGCAGCGATAGCATGCCGCAAACGGGTGATAATGTTGCGCGCAAATACGACATCAGCCGAGAAGAGGCAGATAAGTTCGCGGCGGCCTCGCAAGCGAAATATCAAACGGCCAAACAATCCGGCTTCTTTGATGAAGAGATCACGCCCATCATGGTATCACAAGGTAAAAAGCTACCTGATAAAGCGATAGTAGAAGATGAGCATCCGCGTGCCAGCTCTACTGTGGAGGCGCTACAAAAACTTAAGCCTTTAAATGACAATGGGGTGGTCACAGCAGGCAATGCCTCAGGTATCAATGATGGGGCAGCGGCGCTCATTATTGGCTCAAAGCAAGCAGAGGAAAAGTTAGGCTTTAAGCCTATTGCTAAAATTCTCTCATCGGGCGCGATGGGCATTGAGCCAAATATCATGGGCGTAGGCCCTGTTGAGGCGATAAAGCTAGCGTTAAAACGTGCTGACTTAACCCTTGATGATATGTCTATCATTGAGATTAATGAGGCCTTTGCCGCGCAGGTACTGGGCTGTCTAAAAGGTTTGGATATTGATTTTGAGGATAAGCGAGTTAACCCTAATGGGGGGGCAATTGCCGTCGGACATCCGCTTGGCGCATCAGGCGCAAGGCTGGCGTTGAGTACGGCACGGGAGCTACAGCGCACAGGTGGGCGATATGCGGTAGTTAGTTTATGTATTGGCATTGGGCAAGGACTGGCTATGGTGATAGAGCGCGTCTAAACCTATAAACCATCTCTCATTCAAAAGGGCCTGTTTTCGCACCTTGTTTTACTTATCTATTCTTTGATATTTTAATGATGATACGGCCCTTCTATGTTTCTTTATCTAAACCTTTTAATTTAGAATTCTTAAACTTCTATCTCATTTTATCTATCGATGCAGCCATCTATGCGGCCGTACAAGACAGCCTACGTTGGTATTTATCTAAAGATAACGTAAGCTTTTCAATTTTTCCATAATGGCTATGAGCAATCGCGTTACCAACCTACATCATCCAATCATATATATAAAGGTAATAAAAATTACCATTAATAAAATATGGGTTGCAACCTAATACTTACTATTTTAGTATAAATTGCATAGTCTACTACTTAAAAATGACAATTGATATTTTGCAATGGTAATTAATATTACTATTTATAATTAATTGATCATTAACGTTTTCAGACTATCATTATTGATTTAATTATTACTAAGAAACCTGTCAAGGAAAGATGATATGAGTATTCGAACATTTTCAGCAAAATGGATGACTGAAGAGCACGAAATGGTATACGACAGTGCCTTAAAAATGTTCCAAAGCTGGGAAGATAGAGACGAAGGATGGCGTGATAAGGGTATGATCGACCGCGATGCTTGGGAAGAGGCTGGCGAGATGGGCTTTTTATGTGCGTCAATACCAGAAGAATACGGCGGTGGCGGCGGCGACTTTGGTCATGAAGCCGCTATTCTATTGGCGCAAGCGCAAGCGAACCAAGCAGGTTATGGCGGTATGGTGCATTCAGGTATTGTAGCGCCCTATATCTATAAGCTTGGCACCGAAGAGCAAAAAAAATCCTTGTTGCCTAAGATGGCAACGGGCGAGTACATCGGCGCTATTGCGATGACGGAACCGGGTACGGGTTCTGATTTGCAAGCCATTAAGACTTATGCGACAAAGGACGGCGACGACTATATCATTAATGGTTCCAAAACTTTTATCACTAACGGTCAACATGCCAATATTGTACTATTGGCCTGTAAAACAGACCGCGATAAAGGCGCGCAAGGCGTCTCTCTTATTCTGGTTGAGACGGATGGTTTACAAGGTTTTTCGCGCGGCCGTAACCTCAAAAAGACGGGCCTTGCTGGACAAGATACCTCAGAGCTCTTCTTTGATAATGTTCGTGTGCCACAAAAAAACGTACTAGGCGGTATGGAAGGTCTAGGCTTTATGCACATGATGCAAGAGCTGCCACAAGAGCGCCTGATTATTGCCCTGAGTGGCTGCGGCGCTATGAAGCTAGCTTTAGAGCTGACACTCGATTATGTAAAACAGCGTGAAGCCTTTGGCAAGCCGATTTGGAAGTTTCAAAACACGCGTTTTAAGCTCGCTGAGGTGCAAGCGGATTATTTAGCAGTAAAAACCTTATGCGATTCGGCAGTGGAAGCGCAAATAGCGGGAACACTTGATGCTGCACAAGCCTCGCTCATTAAGTACTGGGTGACTGAAAAACAGTGCAAAACGATGGATGAATGCTTACAGTTATTTGGTGGTTACGGTTATATGTCCGAATATCCAATCGCTCGTATGTATGCTGATGCTCGCGTACAAAAAATCTACGGCGGTACCAATGAGATCATGAAAGAGCTGGCGTCACGCTTTATGTAATTTCTATAATCGAGACAGAGCTATAGACTTGTAATATTAAACATTAATTGAGAAGGATACGTCCTTCTTACTATCTTATTATTTATCACTTATCAAAAATACTAAAGGGATTTTTATGACTGAGACCGCTTACATCTATGACAGTATTCGTACCCCACGCGGTAAAGGCAAAAAAGACGGGTCTTTATATCAAGCCTCACCTACTTGGCTCGTTCGCGGCTTATTAAAAGAAATGGAGCAGCGTCATCACTTGGATACGAGCTTGGTTGACGACGTGGTGCTCGGCTGCGTAACCCCTGTGGGTGAACAAGGCTCTGATATTGCGCGTACCGCGGTTCTTGATGCGGGCTGGGCGCAGAGCGCTGCAGGATTGACATTATCTAGATTTTGCGCCTCAGGCCTTGAGTCTATCAACCTTGCTGCGGCCAAAGTCATGTCTGGTATGGAGGATTTAGTCGTCGCAGGCGGTGTTGAGTCTATGAGCCGCGTGCCGATGGGATCAGACGGCGGTTCATGGTATATGGATCCGCGTGTTAACGATGCCACAAGCTTTGTCCCACAAGGCGTTGGTGCTGATACCATAGCGACGCTCAAAGGCTTTAGTCGTACTGATGTCGACGAGTTTGCCACTCAGTCACATCAAAGAGCCGCCAATGCTTGGGAGCAGGGTTATTTTGATAAGTCGGTGGTACCCGTCACAGACCTTAACGGTATGTTGTTATTAGCTAAAGACGAAACCATCCGTCCCAACACGACGGTTGAGACATTAGCAGGGCTGAATCCTTCTTTTATTATGCCTGGCAAGATGGGCTTTGATAGCGTCATCTTGGACAAATACACCACGATCGAAACTGTCAATCATGTGCATCACGCAGGTAATTCATCTGGCATCGTCGATGGTGCAGCGATATGCCTAGTCGGTAGCGCTGCGGCTGGCAAAAAAGCGGGTCTCAAGCCGCGCGCCAAGATTACTATGGCCTCAGTCATCGGCTCCGAGCCTGCCATCATGCTGACCGGTCCGACGCCTGCCTGCCAAAAAGCGCTAGACAAAGCGGGCATGCAAGCCTCCGATATCGATCTTTGGGAGATCAACGAAGCCTTTGCCGCTGTTCCTATGAACACCGCTCATGACTTAGGTATCTCGCTGGATATCGTCAACGTCAATGGTGGTGCTATTGCCATGGGTCATCCGCTAGGGGCGACGGGTGCAATGCTGATGACCACTGTATTAGATGAGCTAGAACGCCGTGACCTAAAAACCGCCATGCTGACGTTGTGCGTTGGTGGTGGTATGGGTATTGCGACTATCATCGAGCGCGTTTAAACATTTAATCATCACATAGATAGTGATAACTAAGAGATCATTTAAAGGATAAAAAATGACTACAAATACAGATAGCATTGATACTATTAACAATCTAGCTAATTTTTCAGCGCAACGTGATGATGACATCGTTACGGTCAGTATCGATCAAAGCGCGCGCAAAATGAATGTCATCGGCGACGGTTTTACCGAAGCTTTCGCTGTTATGACGGACAGCTTTATCAATGATGAGTCTGCCAAAGGTTTGATTTTGACCTCAGCAAAAGATAGCTTTGTCGTCGGTGCAGATATCGATCAGCTGTCTAACATAGAAACCGCAGAGCAAGCCTTTGATCTGGTTGAAGACTTAAAAGGCAGCCTACGTAAACTTGAAACCTCGGGTAAACCTGTGGTCGCTGCCATGACTGGCACAGCATTGGGCGGCGGCTTGGAGCTTGCTTTAGCCTGTCACTACCGCATTGCGATCGACTCGCCAAAAACCAAGCTGGGCCTGCCTGAAGTCAAGCTTGGCTTGCTACCGGGCGGCGGTGGTACTCAGCGTCTACCAAGACTGGTTGGTATCCAAAAAGCGCTTGAGCTGATGACTCAAGGGGTAGAGTTGCGTCCGTCCGCTGCCAAAGAGATCGGTCTTATCGACGCCACCGCGACGGATAAGGATGATATGTTAGCGCAAGCAAAAGCGTGGATAAAAGCCAATCCAAATGCGCAGCAACCGTGGGACAAAAAAGGCTTCAAAATCCCGGGCGGTGATAGCAAGCATCCAAAAGTGGTGCAAGTATTCTCTATCGCGCCTGCCATGGCCAATCAAAAGTCGCATGGTAACTATCCAGCGATTACCCATATCATGTCCTCTGTCTTTGAAGGCTGCCTAGTAGATATCGATACTGGTCTTGAGCTCGAATCGCGCTATTTTGCTGCTTGCGTGCTGTCAAGCGAATCCAGAAATATGATCAATACCCTCTGGACGCAGCTTAATAGCATTAAAAAAGGTCAGTCACGCCCAGAAGGATATGAGCGTTATAAAACCAAAAAAGTGGGCATTTTGGGCGCTGGCATGATGGGGGCTGGTATCGCTTACGTGTCCGCTAAGGCAGGTATGGAAGTGGTATTGCTCGATACGGCTATCGAAGGCGCTGAAAAGGGCAAAAGCTATTCTACTAAGCTGCTAGACAAGGCTATCAGCCGCGGGCGCTCAACAGAGGACAAAAAACAAGCGTTGCTTGATAAGATCAAAACCACCGTATCTTATGAAGATTTAGAAGGCTGTGATTTAATTATTGAAGCGGTCTTTGAAGATGTGGACATTAAAGCAGAATGTACGCGCAAATCGGAAGCCGTTATTCCAGACACTGCCGTTTATGCCTCTAACACCTCAACCTTGCCTATCACTGAGCTTGCTAAAGCCAGCAAGCGTCCAGATCAGTTCATCGGTCTGCATTTCTTCTCGCCAGTCGATAAGATGCCCTTGGTTGAGATTATCGTCGGTGAACAAACCGATGATGCAACCTTAGCAAAAGCCTTTGACTATGTCGGTCAAATCGGTAAGACGCCAATCGTGGTCAATGATAGTCGCGGCTTCTACACCTCGCGCGTTTTTGGAACTTATGTGTCAGAAGGTATTGCGATGTTAGGTGAGGGTATCCATCCTCGCAGCATCGAAGTAGCAGGTATGAAGTCTGGTATGCCGATGCCGCCGCTGGCGCTACAAGATGAAGTCTCGTTAAGCCTGTCACTACACGTGATGGGGCAGACTAAAAAGGCCATGCAAGCGGAAGGTAAAACCTTTACGCCGCATCCTGCCATGCCAGTGGTTGAAAAAATGGTCAACGAGCTAGGACGCGAAGGTAAAAAAGTCGCCAAAGGCTTTTATGAGTATCCTGAAAAAGGCGACAAGCACTTATGGCCCAAGCTCACCGAACTGTATCTAACAAAAGATGAGCAGCCGTCTCAGCAAGACTTGATAGACCGCCTACTTTACGTCCAAGCCAATGAGACTGCAAAGTGCTTAGAGGAAAACGTCGTCCGTACAGTGGCTGATGCCAACATCGGCTCTATCTTCGGTTGGGGTTTTGCGCCAAACCAAGGGGGTACGTTGCAGTTCATCAACTCAGTAGGCGTCGATAAGTTTGTCGCGCGTAGTCGTGAGCTGGCACAGAAGTATGGCGCACGTTTTGAGCCTGCGCAGATATTAGTGGATATGGCTACGAGTGGCGAGGAGTTTGTAGATGGCTAATCAAGCGGATGCTATGAAAGACTGCTTACAAGGGCTGCGCGTCGTTGATTTGACGCGCAACCTGCCCGGGCCTTTTGCGACTAGGCTGCTTGCAGATTTGGGTGCTGAGATTATAAAAATTGAGCCAAAGGGCGGCGATCCAGCCCGCGCTTTTGGTGAGCTGTTTAGCGCATTGAACCATGGTAAAGAGACCCAAAAAATTGATTTCCGTGATCCAGCAGGTATTGAAGTCATCAAAACGCATCTTAAAGAAAGCGACGTGATGCTCGACAGCTTTCGCCCTGAGGTGCTTGAGGGCATGGGGCTAGATGCTAAGACCTTGCATGCCATTAATCCAAAGCTGGTCATGGTATCTATTACGGGCTATGGCGTAGCTGATGGAATATCTGATGGCAGTGACGATTCTCAAATAGCTCATGACTGGGCGGATAAAGCAGGACACGATATCAACTTTATGGCGATGAGCGGGGTACTCGATCAGTTAAAGACGGCAAATGGCGAGCAGGCTATGCCTAACATCCAGTTTGCCGATTTGGCGGGCGGTAGTGATACCGCTGTCATTGCCCTGCTAGCAGCAGTCTTTGCCGCCCAGCGTACGGGCAAAGGACGCCATGTCGCTGTCAGTATGACCCATAGTTTATATAACCATATGGTCATGCCAAAAGCGACTGGAAAACTGGTTGCGAGCTTTTCTGGCAAAAATCCAAAGCCGCAACATGATTTCTTAGGTGGTCTGTTGCCTTGCTATCGGTTGTACAAAACCGCAGACGGCCGTCATATGGCAGTAGGCTCACTCGAGCTAAAATTCTGGCAAGGGTTATGCGAGGTGTTAGAGCTACCTGAGCTCAAAGACGCTCATTGGCAACGTGGGGTTATGCCCAACCTACCTGAGAGTCAAAAAGCGACAAAAGCGGTCGCTGAAAAGTTTGCCAGTCAGCCTTTAAGTCATTGGCAGCAAGTATTCGCGTCAGCCGATGTTTGTGTGACGCCTGTACTTAGTTTAGAAGAAGCCAAAGCACATGCGTTATTTGCCCATCAAGATAGTCATCACAGCACCTTAGGGTGGCAGATGATTAAGGAATCACGCACAGATAATGCTTGAGAAGTATGAATTCTCTTAAACCAATTACCAAGGAAGGTAAGTTATGGATAAATTTTGGACACAGAGTTATCCAGCGGGGGTCAATGCACATATAGATCGACCACATAGTACCGTGCTAGATATATTCGATGATAAATTGCAAGAATTTGCTGCTCTTGAGTTTACTAGTAATATGGGCGTGAGCTACTCTTATGCGCAAATTGATAAAATGTCATTGAAGATTGCCGCTTGGATTCAAGGTTTGAGACTTGCCAAAGGCTCAGTCATAGGGATTATGATGCCTAACGTCCATCAGTACTTACCTATTGTCATCGGCGTTATACGTGCAGGTATGGTGACCACCTTAATCAACCCATTGTATAGCCCTCGCGAGTTAAAACATCAGCTGATTGACTCCAACGCCTCAGCAATTTTTATCTTAGAACCCTTTTGTAATACGCTCGAGAAAATAGTTGATGAAACCTTAGTCAAGACCGTCGTTATTAGTAAAATTGGCGATATGCTAGGAGCGGCAAAAGGCGGGCTTGTAGATATCGCTGCAAAATATCTAAAAAAAGCCATCCCTAATTATCAGCTTGCATCCAATGCCAGCTATAGTGTCATTAGCTATAAAGGCCTGCTAAAACAAGCGAAATATCTGCCTTATACGCGTCCAGATATTAGCCAAAATGACTTATTAATGTTGCAATATACGGGCGGCACGACAGGTGTTGCCAAGGGTATCTTGATCAATAATAAAAATGTGGTCACGGCGACTTATCAGTACGTTGAATGGTTCAAACCGGTTTATGCTGACATTGCTGATGGCGTTCAGATGAACACCATTATTGCCCTGCCGCTTTATCATATTTATGCTTTTATCTGCTCGATAGTCGGTTTGACGGTAGGTCAGCATCTCACGTTAGTCACTAACCCTCGTGATATTGATAGCTTTATTAAAATATTAAGTAAGCGCCCTTTTCATCTTCTGCCGGGGGTGAACACTTTATTTCAAGCCTTTGTCAATAATCCTAACTTTAAGAAACTAGACTTCTCAGAATGCAAATTGACGGTGGTTGGCGGTATGGCAGCGACTCCTGAAACCGCTAAGCGTTGGCTTGAAGTCACAGGATTACCTATCCTCGAAGGTTGGGGAATGTCAGAGACCTTAGGGGTAGGAACCGCCAATCCGTTTGACGGTACTGAGTACAGTGGCAATGTTGGCTTACCGCTACCTGGAGTCGATATTAGTATCCGAAATGATGAAGGAGAGATTTTAGAGTTAGGTGAGGTGGGCGAGATGTGCATCAAAGGCGATAACGTCATCACAACTTATCATAATATCGACAATGCTAAGTTTTTTACTGCTGACGGCTACCTAAAAACCGGTGACATCGCTTCTATGAATGAGCAAGGCGCTATCAAAATATATGATCGCAAAAAAGATATGATTATCGTCAGCGGCTTTAATGTGTATCCCAATGAAGTCGAAAATATCATCGAGACCCATCCCAAGGTGGCGGAGTGCTCCGTGGTTGGTATGGCTGATAAGCGCCAAGGTCAATCGGTTAAAGCTTATATCGTAAAGGGCGATCCTAGTTTGAATGAAGAAGATATAAAAGCGCTGTGTAAAGAAAATCTAGCCGGCTACAAATGTCCGCGTCATATTGAGTTTATAACCGAGCTACCCAAATCTACTGTCGGTAAAATACTACGTCATGAGCTTAGGAAATCAGCCAATACCGCTGAAATATAGTTTTCAGTCATAAGGTATACATAAGCTGAGCTAAAAAACTCAGCTTTTTACTGTGTGGATTTGTTTAATGATCTGTTCATAGTGCCGATAGCTCAGGCTTAGACATAGAGCGCCACAATATACTAAATAAAGCATCAAAATTTGCGTTCAATGGCTCTTTGGCTTGACGAATAGTTTGCATAATACCAAGGCGACTGATAAACCCCATAAACACATCGAATAAAATGTGCAATGGAACCGTATCAACCAATACTCCGCGCTTTTGACCATCCTCAAGCACACTCAAAAAAGCATTAATAAGCTCTTTGTTATTGTAAATAGCGATGTTATGAAAACGCGCTATTGATACTTTGGATAACACCATCACTGCGTCGGGATGAGTATCGACAAAATCCAAGCAAACCCATAGCGTTTTACGTAGACGATCTTCTACGCTATCAATGCCTTGCAAGTGATCCATCATCCTTGTCGCGAGCCTGCCTAACACTAAATCCATAATGGTATAAAGCACCGTTTGCTTATCGCCAAAATACTTATAGAGCGTCTGTAGCGATACGTTTGCAGCCTTGGCAATTTGTATCATCGTAATATCGCTAGCATCACTACCCGCAAAAAGCTGGCGCACGGCTTTCTCTATTTTATCTAAAGTAGCCGGGCGCATATCGGATAATGGCGCTAGCGCTACAGGTTTGGTTTCACCGTCTACTTTAGAGCTTTCACTATTGATTTTACTGTTTTTACTAGCTGCGTCTGTCTTAGTGCTAGCTTTATGCCTAGTACTGGACTGCGGTTTTGAGCGAGTATTTTTCATAGCTCATTTTCCTTTATACACTGTCTTTTGAATTATTTAATTTTAGAGGTGTTTATAACGATAATTATAATTACCACTATATAATAAATACTTGCGGAATCAGTATTAATTTTATTAAATAGAGATAAGTTATTTTGATTTATATGTGATGTCGGTAAGAAATTAATAGTAACCTTAATTACTATGAATTCTGTAAATACATATTATTCTACTTTAGAAAGATTAGTTATGCTGGTATTCTTTGTCATCGACTCGGGTGAGATTGTCATCATTAGACAGATATACCCAAAGCGCGTCATTGGTTTTAGCAGGATTAAAGGCAAGATTAGGAAGCCTACCGAGCACCTTTGAAAAGGTGATGAGACCAGAGTTGTACGCGCTCATAAGATATCCTTATCTTAGGCGAGGATTATCAGTACCATGCCTTAAAGCATTAGGAGGTTTTTGGCTTAGTGTACACTTGTAAGTCATTATAAAACTTACGATTAGTAGATAATTGTAAGATAATAAATAATCTAAAAGATTACCTCATTTATCATTTTTTGTTATCTATAGTTAAATTAACTTTATTAATGAGGGCTGTTTTATTAGTAGGCTCAGGATGCTTAAGAGAGCTTCAGGCTTTGGCTCATCATGGAGAGGGATTGATATGGATATTAAACGGACTGCAAAACCCAAACGTACGCCTGCCGATCGTATTGCCGATCTGTTATTAGAAGCTGAGCCTACCCGTCAATTCCGTCGAATCAAACGTTTGCTTGCTGGTCGCTCTTTCGCGGACGAGCTGCGCCGAAAAGTGCAAGGCAAGCGTATCTTAGTCACTGGCGCGTCTTCAGGAGTGGGTCGTAGTGCGGCTTTATCTTTGCTTGAAGCTGGTGCACACGTGTTACTCGTCGCGCGCCGTAGCGATAAACTGCAAGAAGTCGCTGACGCCGCGGCTGGCTTTGATGGCAAGGCCTTTATCTATACTTGTGATCTCAGTGAGGATAATGACCGTGAAAACCTCATTGCGCAGGTGATTAAAGAGCATGGCGGTGTCGATACCATCATCAATAATGCCGGTCGCTCTATCCGCCGCACGATTTATGACGCTGCCGAGCGCTTACATGACTATGAGCGCGTCATGAAAATTAATTACTTCGGCGCGATTAACCTCACCATTCCTTTAGTCGATCGCATGCGCATCAGCGGTACTGGCGGCCATGTCATCAATATCTCAACGATGGGCACGCAGCTCTCAGGGACGCCAAGATTTGGCGCTTATATCGCCTCAAAGAACGCGCTAGATGGCTTTGCTGAGAGCGTATCTGCCGAGACTTATAATGATGGTATCAACTGGACGACGGTGCATCTGCCACTCACGCAAACGGAGATGATCGCGCCTGCGCAAAATACTTGGAACGCTTATCCTAAGCTATCAGTTGAAGCCGGCGCGGACATGATTTTGTATGCCGTCGCCTATGAGCCGATACGCGTCTGGCATCCGGGTATTTTGGTGATGGGCGTGATCGATCGTCTATTTACCAAGTCGGCACTTAAATATAAATCGCTTGAGTTTCCAAGATATCAACCAAAAGAGCCGCTACCCAAAGTCGCTATTATTGGCGCTGGCATGTCAGGTATTGCGATGGCCAAAGCGCTAAAAGAAGCCGGAACCTCCAATTTTGTGATGTATGAAAAAGCGGACGCTGTGGGCGGTACTTGGCGGGATAATACTTATCCGGGCCTTGCTTGTGATGTTCCTGCGCATTTTTATTGTTATAAAGATGAGCTATCGCCAAAGTGGAGCCATGTATTTGCGCCCGGTAAAGAGCTGCGCGATTACTTTGAATACGTCACCGAAAAACGCGGCTTGACCGAACACATTAAATTCAATACTGAAATTGACGCAGCCAAATTTGAAGACGGTCGCTGGCAGATCAGCACTAAAGCTGGCGAGACTGACGAAGCTGACGTGCTAGTTTGTGCCACAGGAGTACTGCATCATCCTAATATGCCAGATATCAAAGGTATAGAAACCTTTGCAGGCGCAAGCTTTCATAGCGCGCGTTGGGATCATAGCGTTGATTTAGAGGGTAAGCGTGTTGGTATCATCGGTAATGGCTCAACTGGCGTGCAAATACTCAGTGCATTATCCGAGCAGTGCGCGCAAGTGACTTTGTTTCAGCGCAGCGCGCAGTGGGTCATTAGCGCGCCGAACCCAGAGATTCCTAAACCGCTACGCACGCTAGCGGCAAAAGTACCTGCCATTCAGCGCTTGGCTTATAATGCTTCAGGTAAGCTATTTACCAATTTATTTCAAGCGCCATTGACACCTGGGTGGCAGCGGTCTTTCTTTAGTAAGGGTGCTAAGGGCAGTCTATCCCGAGTGGCTAACGATGGTTTGCGCGCGCGCTTGACGCCAGATTATGCACCGATGTGTAAGCGCATGATTTCTTCCCCGACCTTCTATAAAGCAGTACAGCAGCCCAATGTTGAGGTTTGCACCACCCATATCGAACGTATCGATCCAAAGGGCGTGATGACCAAAGACGGTCAACTACATGAGTTTGATATTTTAGTCTTCGCTACGGGCTTTCATGCGCAGTCTTATATGCGTCCAATGCAAGTGACAGGGCGTGATAGTATCGCCTTAGATGCCGCTTGGAACGAGGGACCCATTGCCCATAACACTACGATGATCCCAGGATTCCCTAATTTATTCACACTGATGGGACCTAACAGTCCTATTGGTAACTCCTCATTGGTGCCTATCGCCGAAGCGCAAGCCCAGTATGTCATAAACTGGATGGATCGCATGCGCCGTGAAGGTATTAGCGAGATTGAGCCGACTGTAGAGGCCACCGACGCCTTTTATGAAGAAGTGAACGAGGCGCTCGGGACGACAGTGTGGACGAGCGGTTGTAATAGCTGGTATCTGCATGAGGATGGTCGCCCCATCTTATGGCCATGGCCGCTTGATGAACTTACCCGTCGTCTTACGCAAATCATCGAGTCCGATTTTCATATCAAGCGTGATGACAAGGCCGACGCCAAGATTGCAGACGGCTATAGTGCCGATTCAATTGAAGAGTTCAACAGTCAACTACTTAAACCCGATACCTTGAGTCCTCGGCCAGATTTGGCGGATAATGCCTCAACCAGCTAAACCGGGTTTAAAGCAACAGCCACTTAGCCATAACGACCGGTAATATAATCTTCAGTCGCTTTTTGTGCTGGATTGGTAAACATTTGATGGGTATCACCCATCTCTATCATGTCGCCTAAATACATATAAGCAGTGTAGTCGGAGACGCGCGCGGCCTGCTGCATATTGTGCGTTACGATAGCAATGGTATAGTCGTTTTTTAAATCGCTAATCAAATCTTCAATCGCACCAGTAGAGAGCGGGTCAAGCGCTGATGTTGGCTCATCTAATAGCAAAACCTCAGGCTTCGTTGCTACTGCGCGGGCGATACAAAGTCGCTGCTGCTGTCCGCCAGATAATGACAAGCCTGATGCTTTAAGCTTGTCCTTCACCTCAGGCCATAACGCCGCTTTTTTAAGCGCCCACTCGACACGCTCATTTAGCTCTGCTTTGCTGAGCTTTTCATAGAGGCGAACGCCAAATGCGACGTTGTCATAAATGGACATCGGGAAGGGTGTAGGCTTTTGAAAGACCATGCCGACTTGTGCCCGCAGCAAATTAACATCGGTATCTTTTGCCAAAATGTTTTGACCATCGAGGGTGATTTGACCTTCAGCATGCATACTCGGATACAAGTCGTACATACGGTTAAAGGTACGTAGCAGCGTTGACTTTCCGCAGCCTGATGGGCCGATAAAAGCGGTGACCTTTTTTTCTGCAATATCAATATTGATATTTTTTAACGCTTGAAAATCGCCATAATAAAAATCCAAATCGCTAATAGTCATCTTGGCAGGCGGCATGTTGTCAGGCATATCTGTCATAGTTTGTTTGATAAGATGGGCGATGTCTGGTTGAATATCCTGATTATTATCAAACATAGCGTCATCTAGTAAACAACGTTTGCGGCTTGTATGTGTTAACGGTTTAGTTGCTCTTCTTTCTAATACATCAGTCATAATAGTATCCTCTTCTTTTAAAACTTTATTAATTTGAAAGCTTATTAAATGCAGGTATGGTTTCTACTCTTAGCCTTGTAGCTGGTTAGCCTTAAGCTATCTGCTATGGTCTTGCCCGCCGATAAAGCGCGCGGCAATATTTAATAGCAAGACCGTCGCAGTAATGAGCAGCGCCGCCGCCCAAGCTAATGCATGCCAATTGTCATAAGGGCTCATGGCAAATTGATAAATCGTATTGGGTAAATTGGCCATTGGCCCACTCATATCGGTACTGAAGTATTGGTTGTTCAGCGCGGTAAATAGCAAGGGCGCGGTCTCACCAGTAATACGCGCGAAAGCGAGCAGCACACCGGTGGTCAGACCTGCTTTGGCGGCTTTAAGCGTCACGGTACTGACCAGCTTCCATTTTGGTGTGCCCAGTGCATAAGCCGCTTCGCGCAAAGTATTGGGCACTAGGTTTAGCATGTTTTCCGTCGTACGCACGACAATAGGAATGACAATTAGCGCTAGTGCCAACGCACCGGCCCAACCTGAAAAGCTCTGTCCTTTAACCATCAGCGCATAAACAAACAGACCAATCACGATAGATGGCGCGGACAATAAAATATCATTTAAGAATCGAGTAACCTTACCGAGCATACTGCCATTTGAAAACTCTGCTAAATAAATGCCAGCCATCATGCCCACTGGTGCGCCAATCGCTAATCCTGACACCGCCAATAGCGCTGAGCCAATAATGGCGTTGCGTAGACCACCTTCGGCCATTGGAGGCGGGGTATCTGCGCTAAAGACAGGCATCTCTATTAACCCTTGCAAGCCTTCCACAAACAGCGTAAATAAAATCCAAACTAGCCAAAATAGGCCAAATATAAGCGCTGATAAGGCAAAACCAAGCCCCAATCTATTGATAAAACGGCGCTTGTTATAAAGACGCTTGTTATAGCGATCTTCAAAGCGTACAGAAGGCTGGCTTGGCTGCGTAGTTTGCGTGGTGACTGGTGCGAAAGTCATGAAGTGTTTGTCCTTCTTAGGTCAAATAATTGCTGCTGTATCTTTGTTATATTGAAATTATTAGCGGTATCAATTGCCTGCTTTTTGGTCAATACGCATCAGCATGAGCTTAGATATTGATAAAACGATAAAGGTAATCACAAACAGTATTAATCCTAAATGCAGTAGTGACGCTAAGTGCAACTCACTGGACGCTTCAGCAAACTCATTGGCTAGCGCTGAAGTAATGGTCACTCCAGAGGTGAATAGACTGGGGCTGATATTAAAAGCATTACCAATCAAGAAAGTAACAGCCATCGTCTCGCCAAGCGCCCGACCAAGTCCCAAAATCACGCCACCAACCACACCTGTTTTGGTATAAGGCAAGATAATTTTGAACATTACCTCCCAAGTGGTGGCACCCATGCCGTACGCCGATTCTTTTAGCAGGTCTGGCACCACAGAAAAAACATCGCGCATAGTAGCGGCGATAAAGGGAATAATCATAATTGCCAGTATTAACGAGGCGGTAAATAGTCCCAGTCCCATCGGCGCTCCGGTAAAAACCTGACCAATAATAGGTAGGGGGCCAATATTTTCAATAAACCAAGGCTGAACGTGATCACCAAAAAACGGCGCAAAAACAAACAACCCCCACATACCGTAGATGATGGAAGGGATACCTGCCAGCAGCTCGATGGCAATACCCAATGGCTTTTTCAAAAAATTGGGGCAAAGTTCCGTTAAAAAGATGGCAATCCCAAAGCTGACTGGCACGGCAATACAGAGAGCGATGAGCGAAGTGACTACCGTTCCGTAAATGGGGGCAAGCGCACCGTATTGATCGTTAACCGTATCCCAATTGTTGCTGGTATAAAATCCCAAGCCAAACTCAGTGATACTTGGCCACGCACCGATTATCAATGACAGCAGGATGCCGCCAAGCGACAACAGCACCAAAATTGCAAATGCTTTGGTGGCGTTGACAAATACTGCGTCAAAGCGTTTTTGTTTTGTCAGTTGCGATTTTAGATCTGCCATAAAAGCCTCAATAATCTAATAAGCTTGCTTGATGAGGGGTAGTATTAATTGCTTTGAGTTGCGGTATAAACAGGCTTACCTTCGCCGTCTACCACCTCGTTCCATTTCGCTTTAAATAAAGCCACGGCCGTATCTGAAAAAGGTACGTAATCAAGGCTCATTGCATCATCATCGCCCTGAGCATAAGCCCAATCGAAAAAGTTAAGAACACCTGCCACTTGTTTGGCATCTTGCGGCTGTTTGTGAACTAAGATAAAGGTAGCAGCAGCGATAGGCCATGCTTGTTCGGTCTCAGAGTTGGTGATGACTTTATAAAAGCCTTCTTGCTTTGACCAATCGATGTCGCCAGCGGCGGCGAATGTCTGCGCAGAAGGCTGTACAACGTTGCCAGCGGCATTTTTTAGGGCAACGTGTGACATGCCATTTTGCTTCGCATAGGCGTATTCAACGTAGCCGATGGAGTTATTCATACGCGTTACATAGCTTGAGACGCCCTCGTTGCCTTTACCGCCTGCACCAGTGGCTGAGGTAGGCCATTTCACCGTTTTATCAACGCCAACGCTATCCTTCCAGTCGTTTGAAACTTTGGCTAGATAATCTGTAAAGTTAAATGTCGTACCCGAACCGTCTGAACGGAACACTGTCGTAATAGCTGCGTCAGGAAGGCTTAAATCGGGATTCATGGCTGCAATGGCAGGGTCATTCCAGTTGTTGATTTTGCCAAGATAGATGTCAGCGAGCATTTTTCCATCGAGTTTTAACTCACCTGGCTCAATGCCATCGATATTGACGACAGGAACCACGCCGCCGATAACGGTCGGAAATTGAATCAGACCCGCTTCGTTTAACTCGCTTGGCGTCATCGGCGCATCGGATGCGCCAAAATCAACGGTTTTTGCGATGATTTGTTTGATACCACCTGATGAACCAATCGATTGATAGTTCACTTGACCGCCTGTTGCTTTATGATAGGCATCTGACCATTTAGCATAGATAGGCTGCGGAAAAGAAGCACCCGCACCGGTGATATTCATCGACACGTTTTCAGCTGATTTAGTATTAGAATTGTCGGTAGCAGTGGTGGTTGATTGCGCCGAAGGAGTTGGCTCATTGCTTTCATTGTTATCGGGAGTTTGGTTACAAGCAGCTAAGGTCAAGGTACTTGCGACTGCTAAAGCTATGAATGAATAACGCATTATTTCTCCTAAAAGGTAATCAGATTTAAGTATTGGGCGTTTACAAATAATAAGATTGATTTCGGTTTTTTATAAATGGTGCTTTATTTATACTGCTTTACTAAAAATATTTTGCTACAAAGACGCTTGGTGGTCGATGAACCCATTGTGCCGAGCAAATATGACAGTTTGATGAAATAAGATATTTTTTTGGAAAAGTCATTTAATTAAAATAGAGGTGTGATAAAGGGCAGAGCTACGGCTAATAGCGGCTGATATCTAGAGTAAAAGTCGTTATGATGTGAGATGAGTTTTTTGTCAGCAACGGTTTGAGGGTAAATGTCATCAAACTGTCATAATTAGGCGGTTTAATGGCCAGATAGTTATTGTTTTAATTATTTCTACGTTTTTTAACTTTGTCTTTCAATAATGAGGCGATGGCATGCGCAATGAGCAGATTTTGATTGTCGAAGATGAACCTGCAATTCGTGAGATGGTGGTGATGACGCTAGAGATGGCGGGCTTTGAGAGTTTAGAAGCGACTGATGTTGCAGAGGCGCATCAACAAGTTGTGGATCACAGACCGGCGCTTATTTTGCTAGATTGGATGTTACCGGGTGATAAGAGCGGTATTGATTTTTGCCGCATGCTCAAAAGCAATGAGCTGTTGGCTGAGATACCCGTGATTATGCTGACCGCCAAAAGTGAAGAGGATAGTAAGGTGCATGGACTTGATGCGGGCGCTGATGACTATATGACCAAACCTTTCTCTACGCGTGAATTAATCTCAAGAATCAAAGCCGTGTTACGTCGTAGTCGTGCGCTTAGTGGCGATAAGCCAATTGAAATCGGCAAGCTGAGTCTCGATCCTAAAAGCCAACGGGTGAGTGCAAACGATACACTTATCGAGCTTGGTCCAACAGAGTATCGACTGCTGGCATTTTTTATGAGTCATCCGGAGCGTGCTTATACGCGCACCCAACTGCTCGATCAGGTGTGGGGCGGCAATGTCTATATCGAGGATCGCACGATTGATGTGCACATTCGGCGTTTACGCAAATTACTCCAGCCTCATGATTGTAGTACCTTGATTCAAACGGTTCGCGGTACCGGTTATCGTTTTTCTAGTTTGGCTCAATAAAGATAAGGAGTATGTATCATAATGCTTAGAGAAAACGCATCACAGGATAACGCACCAAAGAATAACGAACAGCAAGAAAACCAAAATCAGCTCGCCCTGCAAAATTCCACCGATCAGCTTAAAAAAATCAGAAGTGCCTTACGTGCCCTGCGAGATGCGGTCATCTTGTTAAATGACGATGATGGTTTGGAGTGGTGGAATCAGGTCGCCGAAGATTTATTATTATTACAGTCAGCGGATCATGGCAAAAGTATCTTTGATTTTATCGATGTTCCTGAGTTTCGCCAGTATTATCAGAGTACAGAGACATCTGATGATGGGGTGAATATAGCATCGTGGCGTGACCCTAACCGTTATCTCAAATGTGAACTCACGCCTTTTGGCGATGAGAAGTTGCTGATTATTTATGATGTGACCCGCTTACAACACCTAGAGCAAATGCGCCGCGACTTTGTGGCCAATGTTTCTCATGAGCTACGAACGCCGTTAACCGTGCTGATGGGATATTTGGAGAATTTTTCTGATCAGCCTGATATACCAGCGCAGTGGCGACGCGGTTTTGAGCTGATGACGCAGCAGACTGCGCGCATGAATAGAGTGGTCAACGATTTGTTGTTATTGTCTCGGATTGAGATCGAAGAGACCCATGAGCTGCATTATATCGATATGACTAAGCTGCTCACTCAGGTTTATGATGATGCGCAGGCGTATAATCAGGAGTATGACCATACGCTGCACTTGCAGATAGACACCTACGATGGCCTCTATGGTTCAGAGATGTATTTAAACAGTGCTTTGTCTAATTTAGTTATCAATGCCATTAAATATACACCAAAACAAGGTGATATCGTCATCAGTTGGTGCAAGACGTCAGGAGGTTGCCGGTTTGCGGTTGCTGATAATGGGATTGGTATTGCCCCAAACCATGTGGCCCGTTTGACCGAGCGCTTTTATCGAGTCGATAGCGGTCGTAGTCGAGCCACAGGTGGGACTGGATTGGGACTAGCGATTGTAAAGCATGTGCTTTATCAATATGATACTACTTTGCAAATTGAGTCGGTAGAAGGGCAGGGCTCAACCTTTAGTGCTATCTTCCCAGCGGCGCATGTACGGGTGGCTGCTAGTAACGAATAATAATACAGCCGATACAAGCGCCAATATGTTTTTGTCACGCCGTCTATATTTTGTCTATGACTATATAGTCTCTATATTGTCACGCAGCCTATATGGTTACTGAGGGGCATCAGGCTGCATCATAGGATCAGCGTTACCAAAGGCTTTTAGCGTACGACAATGCGTGTCAACAGCAACAATATTAGGATAAGCATTTAGATCGACTTTGAAACGACGAGCCGAAGAAACCTGCGGAATCAGGTAACAGTCTGCCAAAGTAGGACTATCGCCATGGCAGAAATCCCCACGCGCCTCATCCGCGGCTAAGCGCTTCTCTAGTGCGGCAAAACCATCGCTCATCCAGCGATTACACCACGCCATAACGTCCTCTTCTTCCACTGATAGCTCATTACGTAGATATTGCAGTATGCGCCGATTATTGATCGGGTGCATATCACAGCCGATCATAGCACTGATAGCGCGTACCTGCATGCGCCCAGCGGCGTCTTTAGGCAGCAACGCAGGCGTAGGATAGACTTCTTCTAACCACTCCAAGATAGCAGGGCTTTGATACAAGAGTAAATCGTCGGTTTGCAGCACAGGCACTAACCCTTGTGGATTCAGCGCTTTAAAATCAGCCTCCAACTGCTTATCCTTCGCTAGATTGACCGACACATTATCATAATCTAAGCCTTTTAAGTTTAGCGCTATACGCGTGCGATACGCGGTACTACTACGAAAATAGCCATAAAGTGTCATCATTATAAAATCCTTTTATTATGTTATGTTGTATATAAGGCAGGTGATATGGTTATAATCACCTCTACCACCGCTACTTTCAAACTTTTAAAAATGCAATCGAGCCAAACATGCCAGCAGCTAAAAACCCTGTAGATAAGCCTATGAGCGCAAATAAAACCCAAAACGGCGTCCAATCACTAGAAGTGGGGCTATCGATATTAGATGTGCTTATCGATTATAACGAGCCTATGATGCTAAAGGACATCGCGCAAGCGATACAGATGCATCCTGCTAAGTGCCATCGTTATTTGGTCAGCCTGATCCGCACAGACTACGCGCGTAAGCTCGATGATGGCCGCTATGGTCTTGGCGATAGAGTCAGTTCATTGGCAGCTCTAAGCGCAATGGGACATACAGGGCTTAATTCTAACAATATCTTAGAGCGGCTCACTTATATTGCCAATGATATTCAAAAAATGACAAATTGCGCGGTACAAATCGCTAAATGGTTCAATGAAGGCCCTATTATCATTCAGTCTGTCGAACCTGATAGTCCCATCAGTATCATCACGCGTATTGGCTCACGTATGCCGCTGACAACATCGGCTACAGGTCAGCTGTTTGCCAGCTATCAGCCTGACGCTATCATCAAATCGCTGGTCATCGCCGAATGGCAAACGAGTGATGCCGCGCTAATAGCAAAAAAATGGCAGCATTTTACGCAATTACAAGCTCAAATTCGCCAGCAAGGGTATGCAACAGTAACAGGTGATATGCTGATGGGTATCAATGCTATTACCATTCCTGTACTCTTACCAGCGCCTGATCGTACGAATAATATGGACAGTACCGATAAATCTACCAATAGTCGCTCGTTTACTGAACATCCCCCGTTAGAGTATGCGATTACCGTTATTGGCACTACAGAGCAGCTACCGATGAGCGCCAAGCATAACGTGGTTGAGCAGATCATGGCCATCGCACAGCGCTATCAAATTGCGTAGCGACTGCTTTATCTTATGAACAATGAATCTTTATAAACAGCTACTGACTTATCTAAGTGAGTATCAGTGCAGCCTTATTCACCGGCAGGCGCGACCTCTCTTGCTTCTGCCAATTCCTCAGCGTGTAAGAACTGTGTATGGGCGGGAGCACGCTTGGTACGTGACCACTCATCAAGCATGTCTTGTTTAATATCTTCGGTAATCATAGACACTTTGTCTTCTGAGGTCGGGTCATCATAAGTCAGCTCTAGACGATGACCATTGGGATCGAAGAAATAAATAGAATGGAAAATGCCGTGGTTGGTCACCCCTATAACATCAACTCCGCCATCTTCTAATTGCTTCTTGGCCGCTATCAAAGTATCGCGGTCTTTCACTTTCAGCGCCAAATGTTGAACCCAGTTCGGGGTATTAGGATCAAAGCCCATCTCAGGCTGATTAGGCACTTCAAAAAATGCTAGTACGTTGCCATTACCTGCATCTAAAAATACATGCATGTAAGGGTCAAAGGCTTTTGTTGAGGGCACATGATCTTCGGCAAAGGCTAAAATAAAATTCATGTTTAAGTGCTTTTGGTACCATTCGACGGTTTCTTTAGCATCTTTGCAGCGATAGGCCACGTGATGGATCTTTTCAATTTGAAAACTCATATCAAACTCCTTTTGATAAGGTGATGCAATGTATACCTATCAATGAGCTATCAATAGTTATGAATATAAATCAATGGCTATTGATAGCTTAATTGTATTGTTTGCACACCTTTTTATAGGTAAGCGTTGCTTGTATAAAGCTCGACAGATAAGCATTATTTATCAAAATTAAAATTCAGCGCAGGCAACACTTTGCCGCGTACTTCACCAAAGCCCACGCGAATGCCGTCTTTTTCGCTATAGCCTTTCATAATGACGGTGTCACCATCTTCGATAAAGCTACGTGTCTCACCGCCTTTTAGGCTGACAGGTTTGGTCGCATTCCATGCAATCTCAAGCATTGAGCCATAAGAGTCAGGCGTAGGCCCCGAAATCGTCCCTGAACCCATCATATCGCCGACTTCTACTTTACAGCCTGTGATGGTGTGATGAGTCAACTGCTGCGCCATCGACCAGTACATGTATTTAAAGTTGGTCTCACAAACAACCGTTGTCTCATCGCTATTTTCAGGCATTAGCTCTACTGATAGATTGATGTCATAGCTGTTATTGGTCTCTTTTTCGTTGAGATACGCTAGCGGCTTTGGCTCTTGGGTAGGGCATGGCGTCTTAAAAGGAGCTAGAGCATCCATGGTCACAATCCAAGGTGACACCTCAGAGGCAAAAGTTTTGGCGTTGAATGGTCCAAGCGGTACGTATTCCCATTTTTGAATATCACGGGCTGACCAATCATTTAGCAGCACCATGCCAAAGATATGCTCGATAGCATCATCGACCGCAATCGGCTGACCGATATTATTGCCACGACCGACCACAAAAGCGGTCTCAAGCTCAAAATCCAAGCGCTTACAAGGTGAGAAGATAGGGCGCTCATCAGCGTTAGGCTTTAGCTGACCTGATGGACGTACGACATCGTCACCACTGACAATGACAGTGCTGGCGCGGCCGTTATAACCGACCGGCATTTCTGTCCAGTTCGGTAGTAGGGCGTTGCTTGGGTCACGGAACATAGTACCGACGTTGGTAGCATGCTCTTTAGAAGAATAAAAATCGGTAAAGCCCGGCACTTGTACCGGCAGATGCATAGTGACGTCTGCTTGCTTAAACAAAGCCTTGTCTATTAAGTCTTGGTTGTCACTCAAATCTTTGTTATCAGTAGACAGTAGCGTTTGGATGGTCTTGCGTGCTGTCGTCCAATTATCACGACCAGAGTCGATAAAGGCATTGAGCGTTGGCTGGTCAAAATACGGACCACCCTCTAAGCTGAGTAAGCCCTCTGACTCAAGGATGGACAAGTCTAGTACCTGCTCGCCAATCGCTACGCCTGCGCGGCGTTGCTCATTAGCTGTTTCACTAAAAATACCATAAGGTAAATTATGGATTGAAAAATCAGAATCTTTAGCGACATCGATAAAAGAGGTGAGGTTTTTGTCAATCGTTGACATAAAGTGCTCCTTGCTAGATATGAATTGAATATATTTTAAATTACGATATAGGTAATTACTTACGTATAATGTAATTTATCAAATTGCAGATTGCAAGCCTTTTTATAAATGCTATACATAAAACAGCTTCAAAAGCAGCTATAAAAAGAGGGCACAAAAAAAGGCTGAGACTGGCTCAACCTTTTTAATTTATCTATATTTTGCTAAAGCTTATGGTTATTGGCTTAGTTGTTGTTTAGTACTTTGCTTAGTCCTTTAACACGTCCGCCATAGCATTGGCGACGTAATCGATATTACTAGTGTTAAGACCAGCGACACACATACGCGAGTTAGCTATCATATAAATACTATACTCGCTCTTTAGGCGCTCGACTTGTTCAGGGGTCAGACCAGTAAAGCTGAACATACCGTTTTGACGGGTGATGTAGTCAAAGTTGCGCTGCGGAATTTTGGCTTCTAACACTGATTTGAGCTTGAGGCGCATGGCTTTGATACGGTCACGCATCGCATAGACTTCACCGATCCATTGCTCGTGCAGCGCTGCATCGTTCATAACGATATCGACCACATGACCACCATGTGACGGTGGGCTTGAGTAGATACGGCGTACCATAGAGTTTAGCTGACCGAAGACACGCTCAGCTTCATCTGCTGTTGGGCAAACTACGGATAGGCCACCGACACGCTCGCCATATAGCGATAAGTTTTTGGAGAATGAGTTACTGACAAATAACGGCAAACCCATATCCACAGCTTTACGAATAGCATAAGCATCGCTGTCCATATCTTCGCCAAAGCCTTGATAAGCGATATCCATAAATGGAATCAGCTCACGTGCTTGAACGACATTTAAGACCGTATCCCATTGCTCACGGGTCAAATCTAGCCCCGTTGGGTTGTGGCAGCACGGATGAAGCAAGATCACATCGTCTTTATTTAACGTTTCAAAAAATGCAATCATCTCATCGAATCTGATGCCACCAGTTGCGGTATCGTAGTACGGATATTTACCGACTTCTACATCAGAGCCTTCAAAGATAGCAATATGGTTGCCCCACGTCGGGTCACTCACGTAGCATTTAGATTGCGGGAACCACTGATTGATAAACTCGGCCCCAACTTTTAGCGCGCCTGAGCCGCCGATAGTGGCAATAGTGGCAACCAAGCCATCTTTCAGAACTTGGGCATCTTTACCGAACAGCAGATCTTGACAGCCTTTGCGATGCCCCGGCAAGCCTGCCATAGGTAAGTACGGACGCGCAGAAATCGAGTCAGCGATACGCTTTTCTGCCGTTTTTACGCAATCAAGCACTGGCATGACGCCATTTTCATCATAATAGATGCCAATACCTAAATTAACTTTATTAGGATTTTCATCTGCCAAAAACTTTTCTACCAACCCTAAGATTGGGTCGCCAGCATAATAATCGATACGTTCAAACATGTTGCTTCCTTGTGTTCTTTATACAGCAAAATATAAATCGAGCCGGCAAAAATCATAGAGCAAATTGACCATGAACTCAATATGAGATTTCATTACCTTAAAAAATTAACGAGACGCTTGGCTAAAACTATCTTTGTTTATTCTGTTTTTAGTACGGCTGAGCATGGTATATCATTAAATCAATCACTACGAACTGTGCTGCAAGTCGTCAAAGTGATCAGAAAAATAGCGCTGCAAAAACTCCTTAAAAGCGATAGTTGCAGGCGATAAGGCACGTGACGAGCGCTGATAAATAAAGAATTGTCGCATCTTGCTCGGCTTTGCCAATGGCCGCATTTGTAAACCATTAGCGCTGACCCAATTAATGACCTCAGGCATGTAGGGCAGACATAAGGTAATGCCAAAGCCTTGACGGGTCATCTCAAGTGCGGTGGACATAAAGTTGACTTTATAGCGTGCCTGCTGCACATGGCTTGCTACATCGTCAGCGAGCTCAGCGGTAACTTGCTCCAAAAAAGGCCCTTGTAGGGTAATAAGCGGACTAAGTAATAGATCCTGCCAAGTGATGTCCGCTTTTTTTGCTAAGGGATGATCGTCTGGCATGACCACACAAAATGGTAGCTGATATAACAAATCGGCTTTGATGTCGTCCTCATTGTCTATAAATTTAAGCTCAGTACCTACTCCTAAGTCCACTTCAATACCTTGAATATGTTTGAGTAGGTTTTCAGCTGAGCAATCCAATAGCGACACGCTAATGTCAGGATAGTGTTTGGAAAATTGCGCTATCACCGCTGGCATAGAGGAGGCGGCAAACTGCGACACTGCTAGGCGTACATTGCCTTGCGCCAAGCTTGTCAAGCTGCTGGCCTCGTTCTCAAACAGTTGCATCTCATTCAAGATACGTCGCGCTTGTGGCAGCAAGTGATGGCCCACGACTGACAGAGACAGCTGGCGCGTGGTGCGATCGAATAATACCACACCGAGACTCAATTCTAATTCTTTGATCAAGCCACTGACCGCAGATTGAGTCAAATACATCTGGTCGCTGGCACGGGTAAAGCTGCCGTTATCAGCGACTTTGATAAAGGCGTTTAGTTGGCGAATGCTAATATTCATAAGTAAACCTGATAAATAAATCATAAAAAACAATTAGTCTTATAAATAAAGCTACTCTACTATAAATACATCGTCAATAAGCAGTACTGATGAAACTATCTTTTTATATTATTTTTGCTAATTTTAGCTTTATAACCACCGATTGAAATTAAGGATGATTGCAATGGCAGATTTATTTGACAACCCAATGGGCTTAAACGGATTTGATTTTGTTGAATTCGCCTCACCGCAGCCTGATGCCGTTGAAGCCTTGTTCAAACAGCTAGGCTTTACGCATATTGCCAACCACCGCTCAAAAGACGTGGCCCTTTATCGCCAAGGTGATATCAATCTCATCTTAAACCGCGAGCCAAAGAGTCAAGCCAGCTATTTCGTTGAAGAGCATGGCGCTGGTGCTTGCAGCATGGGCTTTCGCGTAAAAGATGCCAAACAAGCTTATGAGCGTGCAATCGAAATGGGCGCACAGCCAGTTGACGTCCCAACTGGCGTCATGGAGCTTAGATTGCCTGCTATCAAAGGCATCGGCGGTTCATTGATTTATCTTATCGACCGCTATAAAGATGGCGAGTCTATCTATGATGTCGATTTTGAGTTCTTTGCTGATGTCGATAGAAATCCTATCGGTCATGGTTTTAAAGTTATCGACCATTTAACCCATAACGTTTACCGTGGCCGTATGGCTTATTGGGCAAACTTTTATGAGCGTATCTTTAACTTCCGCGAAATCCGTTATTTCGATATCAAAGGCGAATACACAGGTCTGACCAGTAAAGCAATGACCGCACCGGACGGCAAAATCCGTATTCCACTAAATGAAGAGTCAAAGCAGGGCGGCGGTCAAATCGAAGAGTATTTGATGCATTTCAATGGTGAGGGCATACAGCACATTGCTTTAGCCTGTGATGATCTGCTTGCCAGTATCGATAAGCTAAAAGACGCTGGTATCCCGCTTATGACTGCCCCTAATGATACCTATTATAAGATGCTAGATGAGCGTTTACCGGGTCATGGTGAAAATGTTTCTGAGCTACAAACGCGGGGTATCTTATTGGATGGTACGACGGAGAGTGGCTCGCCGCGTCTACTGTTACAGATTTTCTCTGAAACTATCTTAGGCAGTCCTGTGTTCTTCGAGTTTATCCAGCGTAAGGGCGACTACGAAGAAGGTTTTGGCGAAGGGAACTTTAAAGCCTTGTTTGAATCCATTGAGCGCGATCAAGTTCGCCGTGGTGCGGTTGGTCAGTCAGAAACTGAAACACCATAATAAAGGCGCTAAACGGGCAGGGCAAAAGGAGTCTGTTCTGTCCTTATTAAGCTGTTATCTAACTGATTAAAGTTCAATGACAGTGATTAAAAAAATATTTTTTGTGATAAGTATAAAAGGAGCATGGGCATGGAACGCCGATTATCTAGTACGATGCAGCAAACCGGTAGCGCCAATAGTGCGCCTACTGCTAGAGCGTCTACTCGCCATGATTCTACTCATAATGTCTCTACTCACAAACAGCAAGCGGATACAAAGCAGCCTTACGTATGGCGTCATCCAGATGAGCATGGGCATATTCATTATAGTGCTGATGAAAATATGATGTGGCACACGCTACTTGAACGGCAAGCCGCACAAATTCCCAATCGTGCTTGTTCAGCTTATCTAGATGGTTTAGAAAAGCTGCAACTATCTACTACTCATATCCCTCAACTCTCTGCTATCGATGAAGTGCTACAAGCTACTACTGGCTGGCAGACCGCAGCAGTACCAGCGCTGATTAATTTTGGCAAGTTTTTTAAACTCTTGGCCAATAAGTCCTTTCCCGTAGCTACTTTTATCCGCCGCTTCGAGGACATGGATTATATCGAAGAGCCTGACATATTCCACGAAATTGTCGGACATTGCCCATTGCTGACCCATCCTGCGTTTGCCGCCTTTAATGAGACTTATGGCAAGCTAGGGCTTGATGCCAGTAAGGAGGAGCGCTGGTTTTTGGCGCGTCTTTATTGGTTCACTATAGAGTTTGGTCTGATGGGTGCCACCAAAGAGAGCCGCAGAATCTATGGGGGCGGCATTTTAAGCTCACCGTCTGAGACTATCTACGCATTGAGCGATGAACCCGAATGCCGAGCGTTTGATTTGATCGATGTGCTGCGTACCCCTTACCGTATTGACCAAATCCAGCCTATTTATTATGTCATTGATGATTTGGATACGTTATTTGATATCGTAAATAGCGATATTATGGGCGCGGTAAAAAAAGCCATGAGTATGGGTCTGTTTGCACCCGCTTATGCTGAGCAGTAGCTAGCTGATTATTCAGCTATAGGCTTTAATCCTAAAGATCAATAGCTATTAAATAAAGTAGGCTTAAAAACAATTAACCCTCAAAAAAATTATCAATAGAGAAAAATTAAAAAAAGGAGACTATTATGTCCGCATTATCCCAAGCCAGCTGTGAAGTCTGCCGTGTCGGCGCGCCAAAAGTTAGCGAGTCAGAAGCTCAAGAGCTGCTACAGCAAATTCCTGAGTGGTCATTGATTGATGTCGATGGTATTCAGCAATTAGAGCGTCAATATAAACTTAAAAACTTTGCACAGGCGATGGCGTTTGCCAATCAATTGGCTGAGGTTGCTGAAACTGAAGGCCATCACCCAGGTATGCTTGTTGAATGGGGCAAGGTGACGGTCACGTGGTGGTCGCATAGTATCAAGGGTTTGCACAAGAACGATTTTGTGATGGCGGCAAAGACTGATGCTTTGCTGGATGAGTAAGGCGCTAGTTTTGTTTTAGTAGTGATTTTTTTGGAAACGCTTTTTTTTGAAAATATTTACTGTTCTTTAATCCTTGTTATTTACTATTAGACTTTTAGCCGTTTGTTTTTAATCATTTAAGCCTCTATTTTAGAGCTTTAACAAAAACAGGCAACATAAGGATGTGTTATGCCGCCACAAGTACTTACCCAGCTATCCCCTAAATTAGCCTTTATCATTGCCAGCGCCGTCATCGCGATTATGGGTGTCACCATGATCGGCTTTGGCTGGGTGCCGCACCTGTCATTAATGCTTGCTATCGCGGTTTTGCTCGCCCTAGGTATGTTTAAAGGGTTAAGCTTTGAGAAAATGCAAGAGCAAATGTCATCGGGCGTCGTCAGTGGTATCGGCGCGATCTATTTATTATTTTTTATTGGTTTACTAGTCGCCGCGCTGATGATGTCAGGGGCCATTCCCACCATTATGTATTATGGTTTTGAGCTCATCTCGCCGCAGTATTATTATATCTCCGCTTTCGTCTTAACCTCGATTATTGGCATTGCCTTGGGCAGTAGTTTGACTACCGCTGCTACTATCGGTGTGGCATTTATTGGCATGAGTAATGCCTTTGATGCCAATGTCGCTATCGCTGCGGGGGCTATCGTCTCAGGTGCGTTCTTTGCCGATAAGATGTCGCCGTTATCTGATACTTGCACACTAGCATCTTCTGTAGTGGGTATCGATTTATTCGAGCACATACGCAATATGATGTATACCACAGTGCCGGCGTGGCTTATTACCGCAGGATTGTTTTGGTTTTTCTCTGGGCAAGCCGGCAGTGGTAATTTAGACCAAGTGACGCTATTGCAGTCGCAGCTGGTCGATAGCGGCTTAGTCCATGGTTATTCTGTTATACCATTTATCGTATTAGTCGTTTTGGCGCTTTGCCGAGTGAACGCCATTTATACTATCATCTACACCATTGCTAGCGCTTTAATTATTACCTATTTACATAGTATGCCGAGCATTGGGCAATTAGGCGGCTATATGTTCGGTGGCTATGCGCCTGCCGAAAACTTGGAGCTTGGCGAAGTAGGCGGTATGATTTCACGTGGCGGTATGCAGAGTATGTTCTTTACTCAAACCATTGTGATATTGGCATTGAGTTTAGGCGGTTTGCTGCGCGCTTTGGGTATCTTGCCTGCGTTATTATTGGGTATTAGAGATATGCTGACCAGTTCAGGTCGCGCCATTTTTGCCGCCGCTATGGCAGCTCTTAGCATCAACGTGCTCATCGGTGAGCAGTACCTCAGTATCCTGTTATCAGGCACTGCCTTTCGTCCGACGTTTGAGCGCTTGAACTTACATCCCAAAAACCTATCGCGTACCATTGAGGATGCGGGTACGGTCATCAATCCATTGGTGCCGTGGAGTGTATGCGGGGTGTTTATCAGCCAAGCGCTCGAAGTACCAGTGCTTGATTATCTGCCCTATGCATTCTTCTGTTATTTATCGCTGCTGCTGACGATAATGTTTGGCTTTACTGGATTTACGATTACCCGTAAAGATGGCAGTAATGTACGTAAGTACCAGCAAGCACAAGCCGCTAGCTAAGCAGTGGTATAAAAAGACAGCGACATAGCAGAACAGCATTAATTATAAAGTGCAAAATAATCCCCGTAAGCTGATACTTATGGGGATTTTTAATAGATAGTAACAAGTGTTTAAGGCTAATAACTAGATACGTCACTCGCCACTTAGTATAAGTTATTGTAGGGAATCAAAATTAATCTGCGATAAGTAGAAGCATACCACTATATGAAATTGGCTATAGTCCACCTCTGTAGCACACAGGGTCGCCTACCGACAAAAGGCAAAGTCAAGCGTGTCACAGCAGCTGGAAATCGGCGCCGCAAAGATGGTGATGTGGTAATCCCAAATCAGCGGTGTTCTCGACTTAGGATTAGCAAACACGATTAGCCCTTATGGATAATGACATTCAACCGTGTGTACCGCGGATAGGGTAGTCATTTTCTCGAATAAAAGATAAACCTTCAGCAAGCGCTTCAAGCTCAGGTCTTGCAAACGGAGCGTTCGAGAGGTCAATGATTTGAATCTTGCCTTTAGCATTAATAACGAATACGCCAGGCTCGGCAAAGGGATGATCGGTCTCTTTTTCTGAGCGTGGATCTGAGATGTACAGCCCAAGCTCATTCATCTGCTCAACGGTCAAGCCATAAGCTATCGGGAAACTGATATCTACTAGCTCTTCTAAATGCTCCTGTAACTGCGGTTTACTATCGCCTGATATAGCAAGGATATCCACACCTGCATCAGCAAATGAGGATTTAATTTTTTCTAATTGATTGAGGTATTTGGTACAAATCGGGCAATGTTTACCGCGATAAACCACCACTAACTTCCAATCGTGACCATTCTTTGGTGTGCCTAATGAAGTCATCTCGCCATCAAGCATTTGTACTTGTATGTCAGGAAACTGACTACCGGCGCGAAGTTTTTTCGTGTTATCTGATTGCATGGTTTATCCTTATCCGTTTAAGTGTTTAATATCACCAGTCTCAATCGACTAGTTTGTTATATGTGCTTGTTCATTGTTCATTGTTCATTAATCATAATTGAGGTGAGTATAAGCCTTGGCTAATATGGGATCAGTATGAAACTCTCCTACTGTTGATAGTCGATAATCTGATCGCTCAGCGTGACTAGATCTGAAGCCATAAAGTCTGGCGTTGGTACACTCGCAGCAGGCAGAACCGCGTTATAAGGCCGAGTCAGAAACGCGCCGTGGCCGCCCGCTGCTTGCGCGCCGATTGTGTCCCAAAGATGACAAGCGACAAGGCACAGCTCTGACATCTCAACAGATAGCTCGCTTGCAACCATCTGATACGTTTCAGGTGCAGGTTTAAATTTCTCGATGCTCTCAACGCTAAAAGAGCGCTCAAAAAATGTACTCAAACCCGCCTTCTCAAGCGGCGTCGGGGAGGCGCTACTCGCTGAATTGGTCAACGTCACTAGCCTGAATCCGGCATCACATAGTTTAGTTAATGCAGGCACGGCATCAGCGTGAGCAGGCATCTCACTCATGCGCTGTTTTAGCTCGTCGATATCATCATCTGTTAGCGAGACTTTATGAATATCGGCGGTCATCTGTAAGGCACCAACGCCAAGCTCACCAAAGGGCGCATAAAGTCTCGATAAGGTCATGGTTTGTGAATAAAGCACCAATTGGGCAAACCATTCTCTTAACATATTGTCATCATCGAATAGGCGAGTAAATAACGGGGTCAGCGTCTCGATATCGAGTAGGGTTTCATTAACGTCGAACACGATAATCGAGGGCGATGGAATAGAGGACATAGAAACTCCGTTTTCAGTCATGGCAGATATGGTAATCAAAGACTATACTAATAATAGCGACAACTACCATAGACATATGAGGTCGATAGCTGATCTTACTTTAACTGGACTTGAGCAATCATTCAAGATAAAATTGAGTAATCATTCAAATTGTGCTGCCGTGCTTATCTCATCATTTGAGGTCACCGCTCTTTAGATTGGACTATATTATGTCGCGAACTACTTTATATAATCGCCATGAAGCGTTAGAACGTGCTATCGCGCTGTTTTGGCAAAAGGGCTTTCACGCTACTTCCTTAAAAGATATTGAACACGCTCTCGACATGCGCCCGGGCAGTATTTATGCCGCTTTTGGTAACAAAGATGGCCTGTTCCAAGAAGCACTGGATTACTATGCGCAATCTTCACTCACTGAGCTTGAACGTATACTAGCCAATCATCAGTCGCCGCTGTTGGGACTGGCCGCTTTTATGCGTCAGCTTGGCGGTATTCGTGATAAAGATCTGCCCAGTCGCGCGTGTATGCTCGTCAAAAGCTTGCTTGAGCTTGGGGCACGTGAACAAGTGGCGCTAGAGAAGGTGGAAAAACTACTCGCTAGCATGGAGGCGCGCTTCACAGAATGTTTTGTAGAAGCGCAGCGCATAGGGGAGTTCGATAGTGATCTTGACGCAAATCGACTTGGGCGCCGAGTACAGGCTGAGGTGATGGGCTTGCGTGCTTTTGCTCAGCGTGATGTAGATAGTATAGCGGTGCATGCCTTGGCAGAAGATATGGCGACCTCCATAGAAAACTTGCGACATGATGCGCTTGCTAATTAAACTGCTTTATTAGCCCTTAATTATTTTGACTTCCTCCCCTCCCTAAACGGAGGGGATTCCTTCTACAAGACGGTCAAGCCCGACCGCAAGAATGTTTTTGGCCGCGTTAATATCGCGGTCATGAGTGACACCGCACTCGCATATCCATTCTCTGATTCCAAGATCTGCTCTACCTTTCGGACTGTTTTGGCGTGAGCCGCAACACGAACAAGTCTGGGTGGTGTAACTTTCATTAACTTCGATATAGTGACAACCTGCATACTTGCATTTATAGTCCAGTTGTCGCTTCATCTCAAACCATCCTGCGTCATAGACAGACTTAGCTAGTTTGCTTGAAGTAAATGAGCTTGATTGAAGTTTACCGACCACTATCAAGGCGTTGTCCTCAATCAGACTGGTGGTAAACTTGTGAATTAAGTCTTGACGAGTGTTTTTTATCTTAGCGTGAATGGCTTTTACGCGCTTTTTATGGTTTGCTCTTTGGGCAATGGTAAGTTTTTTAGCCCATTTCTGGGTTTGCTTAATGGTTAGCTTGTCGCCTTGGCTGCTGGTAGCAGCATCCTTACACCCTAAATCAACACCAACCTTACCATCACCACCTTTAACCTTAGGAAAGTCCTTAACGGTGATACAGGCATACCAGTGGCCGCGATTGTCTTGCACTAGCTCCAGAGTATTGATGCGGTACAGAGCTAGGTTATAGCTGTCCCATAGGTCTATTGTGAGCTTTTTACCCTTAGCGAGGCTTAGTTGGATAGTGGACTTAAGGCTTTTCTTGCCTGATTGACGGGTTGCTAAGTGCTTAATGGCGGTCTTTTTAAAAGGAATCCAGCCCAATGATCTACGTTTGGCCTTTGGGTGATTGGTGCGCCAGTTGAGTTTGGCTTTTTTAAATTGCTTACGGGATTTAGCGTGAACCTCACTAATAGCTTGTAAGGTCTGACTGTGCAGATTTAGGTATTCACCTGCGCCTTTGGTGTAAGTGGCCAAGTCATAGGCTGAAAAGAATTTGCCTGTGCGCTTAAGATGTTTAAAACTAAGCTCATTGACGTAATTCCAGACAAAGTTGACCGCACCAGCTAAGATATTGAGCTGCTTGGCGTGTTTGTCTTTGATGCGTAGTTTGAGCGTTTTCATGGAATAATTATGATCTCAATGGGTTTGGGTATCAAGGTGCTTTTAATCTTAGGTGACAACGGTTGACGCCTGATATCCACGCTCTAGAAGGATGTGGTTTTACGGCGCTGGTGATAAATTAATAAAAAAAAGAGCGACTTGATATTTCAAGTTGCTCTTTTTTAGTTGGGTTCTGATAGTTAAATCAGAGTTATCGATTTCTCAGATTAGTTACAATATTAGTCCGCTTTGTGCCACTCAAATTTTTCAAACGGTTTATCTACTGGGGTATTGGCAAGATGATTGGTGTAATTACTCATTACTTTTTGCGCTGCCCCTAATACCACCTCTAATACTTGGCGCTTAGTAAAACCTGCGTCCAAAAATGCTTGTACTGCCTCATTATCGACATTACCACGATTGCGGACGACAGAGAGCGTGAAGTCGCGTAATGCTTCTAACTTAGACGTCGGTAGTGGCGTCTCATTACGTAATGCTTCGGTTATCGCATCATCCACTTTCATGCTTTTTGCAATACCAGTATGGGCAGGCACACAGTAATGACATTCATGCTCGACGTTAATAGCCTGCCAAACAACGGTGGTTTCTTCATCGTCAAAGCTGCTGTCTAAGAACAGTTGATGAAGGCGCTGATACCCTTCAAGCAAACCAGGCGCTTCAGCCATAACGGCGTGTAAGTTTGGAATCATACCAAAGGCGCTAAGCGAGTTATCTAGTAAAGCATGGCTGTCTTTTGGGGCAGTCTCTATATTGTGTAATGTAAAATCGGTCATATAAAATCCTTAGCAAAATATTTTAGTGAAATTAAGATGGGTTTGATGGATAGCTAGAAACTAAGTCAGATAATGCAAGTAACGTCTGGTTATCTGACTCAATGCGCTCACTGATAGCACTATAAATTATTTTGAGCAATCACTCAAATATAAATTGAATGATTGCTCAAATATTTGTAACCCTTGTTAACATTACCGCTTTTTAGCCGAGTTGCGATACGCCAAAAGCGACCTTTACGTATTATAAAGACCGCTTTGAAAAACCTATTGCTATAGTTATAACTTAGTAGGCGCCCTTGCTATAAATAAGCTCATAGCTGTGGCTATATATCTCAACAATGTTGCCGAACGGGTCTTCCATATAAATCATACGGTAAGGCTTCTCGCCAGGATAGTAGTAACGCGGTTTTTCCATACGCTGCTTACCACCAGCGGCAACAATACGTTCAGCAAGTCCCTCTACATTTGGATCTTGAACACAGAAATGAAAGATACCTGTCTTCCAGTATTCAAAGTTATTTTCAGGATCTTCTTGATTTTTGAACTCAAATATTTCAACACCGATGCGATCACCCGTCGATAAATGGGCAATACGAAAGCTACCCCAGCCAGCACCAAACACTTCGGTACACATCTCACCAATTGCACTGTCATCTTCAACGATTTCAGTCGGCTCCATAATGGTATACCAGCCCATAACTTCAGTATAAAACTTCACCGCTGCTGCTAAGTCTGGGACGGATAGGCCGATGTGTGAAAAACTTCTAGGATAAATATTACTCATTACTGTTGCTCCTGTTTGATAGGTTTATTATTTAACCTGGAGCTACTATACAAAGTTATATTTATTACGTAAAATTATCATTTATTATAAATATAAGTATGGTTTGTAATGATAAATACCACCTGGTTACGTACTTTTTGTACTTTGGTAGAAGTTGGCCATTTCACTCGTACGGCTGAGCGCTTACACATGACGCAATCTGGGGTTAGCCAACATATCAGTAAACTTGAATCACAGTTAGATATCGCACTACTCATACGCCAAGGGAAGCAGTTCTCGCTAACTCATGCTGGCAAGACGCTTTATAAAGAGGCTTCGGGTATCTTGTTAAAGCTATCTAATTTAGAGCAGCAGCTTAGTCATGACTCAGCATTTGAAGGTAAGGCGCGCTTAATGTCACCTGGTAGTGTTGGGCTGAAGCTCTATCCCAAACTATTGTCATTACAACAGCAGCACCCTAAGCTCATCATTGATTATCGTTTTGCTCCAAATCCAGATATCGAACAGGCACTTGTTAATCATGAGATTGACATAGGTTTTATGACAACTATTTCAGCGTCAGAGACGATAAGTTGTCAAGTTATTGCCACAGAAGCTTTGATGTTAGTGACGCCGGCTAGTGTTGAGACGCCAAGTTGGGAGACTCTCATACAACTTGGATTTATTGATCATCCTGACGGCGCACATCATGCCAGCATGTTGCTCAGCGCCAATTATCCAAAGTT
>NZ_JBPYDA010000011.1:0-79400 GCF_051847375.1 Psychrobacter sp. 2Y5 | reverse complement strand
GTCCAATGGTGCCGACGTTGACGTGGGGCTTGTTGCGTTCAAACTTGGCCTTTGCCATGAGTGTATCCTTTTTATTGGGGTCAGCTTCTAGGTCTATCGTTATAAATGACTAATATAAAAATGACTAAGATAATGCCAACCACATTGAAATAAATGTTTAGAGGTGCACTTAGTGTGCAGATATTATAAGAAAATAATCACCAATAACAAGTCTTTTAACCAATTATTGGTGTATTTCTAATAACCGTATATTAATAGCAGTATAGAGGTCTTTCATGTAAAGGCGCTCTACACTGCCATAAGTCAGCTAATTACTCATCATCTTTAGAGTTGAACTTAGAGATGATTTCAGCAGCAACAGACTTAGGAATTTCAGCATACTTTTGGAATTCCATTGAATAAGTCGCACGGCCTTGTGACATTGAGCGCATTTGCGTGGCATAACCAAACATCTCAGCTAATGGCACTTCGGCACGAATCTGCTTAGTACCACCAGGCAGATCTTCCATGCCTTGAACCATACCACGGCGACGGTTTAAATCGCCCATGATGTCGCCCATGTAGTCTTCTGGCGTCTCAACTTCAACTTTCATTACAGGCTCTAGTAGCGCAGGGTTTGCCGCCATAAAGCCTTTTTTGAAAGCCATAGAACCTGCCATTTTGAATGACAATTCATCAGAGTCAACGTCATGGTATGAACCATCGTATAACGTTGCTTTTACACCAACCACTGGGTAGCCAGCAAGGACGCCGTTTTGCATACGTTCTTGGATACCTTTGTCGACCGCACCGTGATACTCTTTTGGTACCACACCACCAACAACTTCTTCAGCGAATTCGTACTCAACATCACCTGCTGGATCAAGTGGCTCAAGACGTAACCAAACGTGACCGAATTTACCACGACCACCAGTCTGACGAACGAACTTGCCTTCTTGTTCGACAGTTTCACGAATCGTTTCGCGGTAAGCAACTTGCGGTGCACCAATGTTAGCTTCAACATTGAATTCACGCTTCATACGGTCAACCAAGATTTCTAAGTGAAGCTCACCCATACCACTGATGATAGTCTGGCCAGACTCTTCGTCAGTATGTACACGGAACGACGGATCTTCTTTTGCCAAGCGGCCTAGAGCGATTGACATTTTTTCTTGGTCGGCTTTAGTTTTTGGCTCAACAGCAAGGCTGATAACTGGATCTGGGAATTCCATACGCTCAAGCGTAATAACGTTTTGCTCATCACATAACGTGTCACCAGTACCAACGTCTTTCATACCGACTAGAGCGGCGATGTCGCCAGAGCGGATCTCTTGTAGCTCTTCTTGCGAGTTAGCATGCATCTCAACGATACGGCCGATACGCTCACGCTTCATCTTAACCGGGTTATAAACAGTGCTACCTTGCTGTACAACGCCTGAGTAAACTCGAACGAAGGTTAAGTTACCAACGAACTTGTCATTCATGATCTTAAACGCTAGTGCGGCAAACGGCTGATCATCAGACGCTTCGCGGAAGCCTTCAGACTCTTCTTTGTCATCAAGAATACCGCGGATTGCTGGTACATCATGCGGCGCAGGCATATAACGAATAACTGCATCTAGCATTTTCTGGACGCCTTTGTTTTTAAAGGCAGTACCACAAAGCATTGGGATGATTTCGTTAGCGATAGTACGCTCACGAATAGCGTCATGAATCTCATCTTCAGACAGCTCGCCGTCTTCTAGGTATTTATTCATAAGTTCTTCAGAAGCTTCAGCGGCAGTCTCAACCAACATCTCGCGATATTCTTCTGCTTTAGCTTGCAGCTCGCTTGGGATCTCACGCTCTTCAAACGTCATACCCTGAGTTTCAGTATCCCAGTATATTGCTTTCATTGTCACTAAATCGATGACACCTTCAAAATCTTCTTCTTTACCAATTGGAATAACAACGGGTACTGGGTTACCACCCAGACGAGTCTTGACCTGCTCAACAGCACGATAAAAGTCAGCACCAACGCGATCCATCTTATTAACAAAGGCTAGACGTGGTACTTTGTACTTGTTCGCCTGACGCCAGACAGTCTCAGACTGTGGCTGTACGCCACCAACGGCACAATAAACCATACAAGCCCCATCAAGGACACGCATAGAACGCTCAACTTCAATGGTGAAGTCAACGTGACCTGGGGTATCGATAATGTTGATGCGATGTTCATCAAACTGTTGATCCATACCTTTCCAGAAACAAGTCGTTGCAGCCGAGGTAATCGTGATGCCACGCTCCTGCTCTTGTTCCATCCAGTCCATAGTTGCGCCACCATCATGAACTTCACCGAGTTGGTGGTTTTTACCAGTATAGAATAAAATACGCTCAGTCGTGGTAGTCTTACCAGCGTCAATATGCGCTGAGATACCAATATTACGATAGCGCTTTAAGGGAGTTTTACGAGCCATAGTATTTTCCTAGGGAAATTCGTGTATGAATTAAGGTGTTGTGTCTCTACCCCATACTCTGTAACAAAGCCGTCAACTTTATAGTATGACTTACTGATTATTGGACCTGATACGGACAAACAAGAGCAAATACTAAGAATATAGTGGTATAAATTTTGGGATACTCTTTAGTAAGAACCAGCTAGGAGTAGACCTATAAAGATGCCTATATAAAGAAATATCTTGATAGATGTCCGCCACCCGGACGCTTTAGCAGTATAAAGCTAAGTATAATAAGCTTAGCGGTATGCCACTAAATAACCGTTAACGATGGCGACAATCAATAGAATAAAACAATTATAAGAATATCGCTTAGAAGCGGTAGTGTGAGAACGCTTTGTTGGCATCAGCCATACGGTGAACTTCATCACGCTTCTTCATAGCATTGCCTTTACCTTCTGAGGCATCGCTTAGCTCACCGGCAAGGCGTAAAGCCATAGATTTTTCAGAACGCTTAGCAGCGGCTTCCGCTAACCAACGCATAGCCAAGGCAGTACGACGGGAGGGGCGTACTTCCATTGGTACTTGGTAGGTTGCACCACCAACACGGCGAGCTTTTACTTCGACCATTGGGCGAACGTTTTCTAGCACTTCTTCGAAGAAAGATACTGGATCTTCGATGTTACGCTTTTCGCTTACCGTCTCAAGAGCACCATATACGATACGCTCAGCAGTAGATTTTTTACCATCGTTCATCACGTGGTTGATGAATTTGGCGATAGTTTGGCTACCAAACTTAGGATCCGGTAGGATCTCACGGGTAGCTACGACGCGACGTCTTGGCATAATAAATTTCCTTGTCTTCAGGAGAGTCTGACATTCATAATCTCAAGCTGCATCTATAAGAGTAGAGCTATCCATTATCAGTCAGCCTTACTGCATAGTGGTATGTTTAATAGCAAAATCACTGAGTGAGTTTTGTCTAGTAACACCAAACCTATGCACAGTTAAATGGGTAATGCAAAAAGCTCAGCTTATATTAAGCTTTTGGCTTTTTGGCACCGTACTTAGAACGACCTTGCTTACGGTCTTTTACGCCTGCGCAGTCAAGTGCACCGCGAACGGTGTGATAACGTACACCTGGTAGATCTTTTACACGACCACCACGGATAAGCACAACGCTGTGCTCTTGTAGGTTATGACCTTCGCCGCCGATATAGCTTGATACTTCATAACCTGAAGTTAAGCGAACACGGCATACTTTACGCATAGCTGAGTTAGGTTTTTTTGGTGTAGTCGTATAAACACGAGTACATACACCGCGGCGCTGTGGGCACGCTTGCAACGCAGGAACTTTTGACTTTTCCTTGATGGTTTTGCGACCCTTACGAATCAATTGGTTAGTTGTTGCCATAAGGCATCCTTCTCCCGTTTGGTATAAAACAAAAAAATGGGCCAATCTGCCGAGCAATCCACAATAATCGCGAATATTGGCAGTACCCATTTTTAGGACAGTATATTATAAAGAGTTGTTGCTGCTATTTCAACTACTTATCAGCGATTTCACTTTACAACTATTCTTGAATGTGCAATAAGTCTTTAACTTGTAATAAGCTAAATTAACTTGTCCATACTAAATGACGATACTGAGCTATTTTTCAAGAGCGGTAACGATATTATCAACCATATCCTGCCTTTAGCCCTTTTATTCATCAGTATCGCCTTTTGGCTTAGTGTCTGTTTTAGCACCTACATTAATCCGCTAAAGCTACTTATTGGCTTGAGCTTGTTGCTTATCTTGCTTAGCTTCATCGCTCTTAGCATTTTTATCAGCTTTTTTATCATCTGCACCGCTCTTATCGTTAGTTTGCTTGTTATCGTCTGACGTCTTAGCAGATTTGTTTTTACTTTGCTTATCTTGGTCAGTGCTATCTTCTTTATCGCTCTCAGAGGTTTCAACTTTAGCTTCACTGCTACTGTCATCGGTGATGGCTTTATTGGCAAGCTTAGGCTCAGGCCCAAAAGTCGCTTGTGCTACGCCAATGACTTCGTCAATTAAGCTACTGTTATAACGCATACCAACGATGACAGCAGTCGCTGGTAAGAAGCGGCGCAACCAAGATAAGTTAATTTGATCCAAATCGATACCAACTTGTCCGGCAATATTATCGACTTGTTCGGCATAGTAGTTGACGTTTTGATTTTTTAGACCTAAGTTTTTGAGCTCGCTATGCAGACCACGCTGTTGCGCATTATCGAGTAACCCTTTACCTACCCCGATACCTGCAAGCAAGGCTTGTTTTTCTTGCATCTTACTCAGATCAGCGCTTGAGAGTAGCTCATAAGCCATCTTCACGCCTTGCTTGCCAGTCAAGGGTTTATCATAGACAGCGGCTAGCTGATAAACGGTACGTAGTGATACTAATAGTAACCACAAAGTATCGGCTAGTAAGCCTGGCAAACCAGCAAGGCCGGTGATACCGCCTAATGTCGCTAGAGCGCGGTTTTGGTTAGCAATATCAGTTGCTAGCGCATAGCGCTGCTCATCATCTAAGTTTGATATATCGGCAAAACGATGCTCATTTGGCAGGTCTAAGCGGCTCCAACTAGAAGCAAGGTTAGCAACTTGCGCAAACGCACTATCGATAGTCGATTGAAAAAGGCTATTGGGAACTATCTTTTTGGCATACTTGCCATAAGTGGCAAAGCGCGTGCCGATCAGTTGCTGAGTGGCCTTTAACGTCTGCTCGCGAAACAAGTCTTGCTGATAATCTTCATCACCTAGATTGACCGCTTTATATTGACGCGGTTTGCCTGCCTTGGCGTTAGCGCTATCAATAAAAGCGCCCATACGCTCAAGATTATCACGAGTAAAGTGACCGATAGTGCTGATACCTTTAGAGAGGGTGTTACGCTTTGCCATAGTTATATCCTTAAATTGACAGGGTTAGCAGAATGTTATTGTTAGCGCCTATTGCTTTATATTTTAGGTGTTCTGCATTTTAAGCTGTTTGTATCTTAACCTTTAAAAAAACTTCTATTTAAAGGGTTGCGGGTTTTACTAAGTTTGCATTTGTTAGAGTAGCTAATTCTCATAACGTCTGTCAGTGTGAACAATGTTATTGAGAACATAAAGTTTGTATCTTCTACTGGCTTCTAATTTCCTTATAAAGATAAATACTGCTCGCAATGGCTTTATGCACTTTAAAGTCTAACGATTCGCTATAAATCAATCATACTTGCCAGTCAGTAAAATATATTGCATAGCTTGTGCATCATTATAGTCGGAACTAAGGTATCATTGTATGACTTTATCTGAGGTTCAGATTGGGCTAGATTGCGAATAATCTAGCTAACGAACAGCCGTTCATAACCTATCTGAAAATCGTAAAAACATCATTATTACAAGGAATAGAATATGCGCCGAGTGGTTATTACAGGAGCTGGGATCGTCTCTTGCATCGGTCATGATTTGGCTAGTGTGACCCAGTCTCTTAGAGAAGGACAATCTGGTATCACCTTTAATGAGTCCTATGCCGAGCATGGATTTAAGTCGCAAGTGAGCGGCAGTATCGATAAAACAGCATTGGATACCTCCAAAATCGATCGTAAGCTCAAACGCTTTTTTAGCGATGCTAGCCTTTATGCTTATGTCAGCGCTTTAGACGCTATTGAGCAATCAGGCTTGGCTCTTGAGACTATTAATAATAATCCACGCGTGGCATTAGTTGCCAGCTCAGGCGGCGCTTCGACTGAGAGTATAGTCAATGCGGTAGATGCGATGCGCGAAAAAGGTCTACGCGGTGTTGGGGCAATGGCAGTGCCCAAAACCATGGGCAGCTCAGTATCAGCGGCACTAGCGACTGGCCTCAAGATTCAAGGCGTCTCCTACTCTTTGACGTCCGCTTGCGCTACCTCAACGCATTGTATCGGTCATGCCGCTGAGCTCATCCAATTGGGTAAAGCGGATGTAGTACTCGCTGGCGGTAGCGAAGCGGAGCACTGGACACAGTCTTGTATGTTTGATGCGATGGGCGCGGTCAGTACGCAGTATAACGACACGCCAAAGCTGGCCTCGAGAGCTTATGATAAAGACCGCGACGGCTTTGTGATAGCCGCTGGCGGCGCGATGCTAGTAGTCGAAAGCCTTGAACATGCCCAGGCGCGCGGCGCTACTATTTTAGCCGAGATCGTCGGTTATGGTGCTAGCTCCGATGGTGCTCAGATGGTCGCACCAAGTGGTGAGGGCGCAGTACGCTGCATGCAACAGGCGCTAAACGATGCAGGCCTAGAGAGCGTCGACTATATCAACACTCATGGCACGAGTACGCCTCTAGGTGATATCACTGAACTGCAAGCCATCGCCAAAGTATTCGATGACGATATCAGTAAAGTCCCGCCGATAAGCTCCACTAAGTCCATGACCGGTCATAGCTTAGGCGCGGTCGGCGCGCAAGAGCTGATCTACTGCTTGCTTATGCTACAAGAAGGCTTTATTGCACCAAGCATCAATGTCGACACTCTAGATGAAGACGCCACTGGTTTCGATATTGTCACGCAAAAGCGCGAAACCGAACTCAAGACATTGATGAGTAATAGCTTCGGTTTTGGTGGTACCAATGCGACCTTGATTATCAAAGAATTTACCGCTTAATTTATGAGTACTCAACACCCTACTACTAATGAGACGCCAGCTATGCCAAATCGTAGCTGGCGTTTTGGCGACTTATGTGCCGCGGAGTTATTGCCTGTACTGCAGCAGCAGCTACTCACTAGAAACAGCGCGGCAAACTGGCAACTGGTTTGGCTCGATAACGACGGTCAGCCGGTTATCGGTCTGCTGCCTAAAGTCAGCTGGCAGCTTTACTCTATACCAGATTCGCCAGAGTCTTATAAGCTGATTCAAAGGTTTCGCAACGATTCTAGGGCGACAACTGCAGAAAATATCACTTATGAGGCTTGGCAGCAGCAGCTTATTGCTTATTGCCAAGGTTACCAAAAGCTAGAAAAAGCAGCGCAAACTACGCTAAGCTCGCCTCACTATCATCACGGCCTTATTGGTTTTATCGGCTATGACATCGCCGCGCAGTATTTAAGCCCAGCGGTCACTAGAACCAGCGCTGAGTCGCCGCTTGCAGCGCTCGGTCATTATGATATCTATCTAAGCGCAAATGAGAATACTGAAGCTGAGGGAATAATCTGGTCACTGAGCTACAAATCGACTGATAACTCAGGCAACGCGATAGAGGATAATGACTTAGATCAGCTTGTCTCCTATCTCGACGCTTTAGAATATAATTTGGTTCAAGATCGTAAAGATGACACCTTATCTGACCCTAAAGCGGTAAGTCAGCTTACTCCGCTTCTCGCACCCTTAAAGCTGCAACCCCAGTGGCAAAAAAGTGACTATCAACAAGCTTTTGCTCAAACTCAGCGCTACCTACAGCAAGGCGACTGCTACCAAATCAACCTTACCCAGGCTTGGCAGGGTAAATTAACGGCTTTAACTAATCCTAAAGATAAGACGTCAGTCACCCTAAATTTGATAGACTATCTACCCAGCTTACAGCGTAATACGCAAGCGCCTTTCGCCGGTTATATGAGCATAAACGCTGCAAATAGCTCTGCGCTAAAAAATGCAGATTTTGAATTATTAAGCTGCTCGCCAGAGTTGTTTTTTACTTTTAGCAAAGACTCTAATAGCGACAAGCACACCATCACGACTAAACCTATAAAGGGTACGATGCCGCGTGGTGTTACTATGGAGGAAGATGCAACCTTTGAGCAGCAGCTAATCAACAGCGATAAAGATCGCTCTGAAAATGTGATGATTGTCGATTTATTACGCAACGATTTAGGAAAATACGCTAAGACAGGGTCGGTAAAAGTACCGCAGTTATTTACTATTGAGAGCTTTAGTAATGTCCATCACCTGGTCAGTACTATTACTGCTGAGTTAAAGGCAGACACTCATCCCTTGGCTGTATTATTTGGTAGCTTGCCAGCAGGTTCTATTACTGGCACACCAAAAAAACGTGCGGTCGAGATTATCTCAGAGCTTGAGATAGCGCCGCGTGGCGCTTATTGTGGTACCTTGGGCTATATGAATTTTGATGGTAGTGGTCAATGGAACGTGCTAATTCGTACCTTGCAAGCTACCAGTTCGAAAGATGGTCATAAACAAGTCAGTCTGTGGGCAGGCGGCGGAATTACTGTCGCCTCAGAGGTTGATGCCGAGTATCAAGAATGCTTAGATAAAGTAGGCAATCTGCTTACAATATTGGCGCAAGCAGATTGCTAATAAAGACTTATCTTAATAACCAAAAAAAGTGCCTTAATTAAGCTGTTAGCTCTTTTAGCGCAGTAATGAGACGCTGATGCTGCTCAGCGGTTCCTACCGTAATACGCAGATATTCCTGAATACGCGGCTGATCAAAGTGTCTAACGATGATGCCTCGCTCACGTAATGCGCCTGCTATACCACTAGCATCACCGTCATGAGGACGCGCAAAAACAAAATTAGCTTGCGATGGCAACACCTCAAAACCTAAAGCTGCCAATTCGGTAGTCAAAGAATGACGCAAATCAATCACTTGCTGACAAGTCTGCTCAAAATATTCAGTATCCAAAACACTAGCGGTCGCGCCGGCTTGCGCAAGCTTATCTAACGGATAGCTGTTGAAGCTGTTTTTCATGCGCGTCAACGCTTCAATCAACGAGGCATTACCAAACGCCATCCCTACTCTGAGACCTGCAAGCGAGCGCGATTTAGAAAAGGTTTGGGTGACTAATAAATTATCTAGCTCGTCAATCAAACTCACCGCTGAAACGGGCGCTGCAGAATCGGCCGCACCAACTTGCGCAAAATCAATATAAGCTTCATCTATGACAATAGTGGCATTGGGATGTTCGCTGGCTAGCTTACGGATATCTGTGAGCGAGAGTAATAGACCCGTTGGCGCATTGGGGTTGGCAATGATGATACCACTACAAGGCTGACGATAAGCATCTGGGTCGATACTGAAATCAGCTTCTAGAGCGATCTTTACCAGCTCAACCCCAAAAGTCTGGGCATATACCGGATAAAAGCTGTAGCTGATATCGGGCGCTAGTAATGGACGCTCTTTCATAAAGAAGCTGGCAAATATTAAGGCGAGTACTTCATCTGAACCATTGCCTACGAAAACTTGGTTGATATCGAGGTCATACGCTCTAGCTAAGGCGGCACGTAAGTCGTCAGATTCAGGCGCAGGATATAAGCGTAGCTCCTCAGCTTGCTGTGTAAGCACAGCACTGATCGCTTCAGTGACTCTTGGTGAGGGCGGAAATGGGTTTTCGTTGGTATTAAGCTTACATAAGTTATCGTGTTGCGGCTGCTCACCAGGGATGTAAGGTGATAAATTACGCGCTTTAGTGGACCACAGCCTAGTATCTACTTTTATTTCACTCATAAATTATCCTACTATTATTCTACTCTGACAGCCATATTAATAGTACCGTAATACGCTGTTAGAAATCCCCAATTAAGAAACAAGTTAAAAATGATCAGCCCCGCATCATGATGACTGTTTATGAGTCATCGAGGGTTTATTATATCTATTAGTACGTCTATATTTTTATGCTGTCATTCAGTTATTTATAAAGTCTTACTGGTAACGATAACGAGCAGAACGCGCGTGCGCCTCTAAATCTTCACGCTGCGCTAAGATATCAGCGGTCTGGGCTAAAGGCTTACTGCCCCCTTCACTACAATAGATGATAGAAGATTTTTTTTGAAAATCATAAACCCCTAACGGCGATGAGAATCTGGCCGTGCCTGAGGTAGGTAGGACATGGTTAGGTCCAGCGCAGTAATCGCCGATAGCCTCTGGAGTATGACGACCCATAAATATCGCCCCAGCATGACGAACGTCATCAAGCAGGCTCTCTGGATCATCAACAGACAGCTCTAAATGCTCAGGCGCAATACGATTAATCAGTGCCATACCGTCCTTTCTATCTTTAACCAGTATCAAAGCGCCACGGTTTTGCAGAGAGTCGCGCGCGATATCCGCTTTAGGTAGCTCGCTCAAAGCCTTGTCAATCTCCGCAGCGACCTCGGCTAATTGCTCACTACTTGTAGTGACAAAAATAGCTTGTGCGATACGGTCATGCTCGGCTTGTGATAACAAGTCCATCGCTAGCCAGTCTGCTCGATCATCGGCTTCGCCTTCAGCATAAACCAATACTTCAGAGGGCCCGGCGATCATATCGATGCCCACTTGACCAAAAACGGCACGCTTAGCGGCAGCGACGTATTTGTTACCTGGGCCTGTGATCTTATCTACTTGCGGAATCGTTTCGGTGCCATAGGCTAAAGCAGCTACCGCCTGCGCTCCTCCTACGGTAAAGACTCGGTCAACTTCTGCCAAATGCGCGGCAGCCAATACCAAGGGGTTGAGCACGCCATTAGGCGCAGGTACCACCATGATGACTTCACTCACGCCAGCGACTTTTGCGGGGATAGCGTTCATCAGTACTGAGGAAGGATAAGAGGCTAAGCCGCCGGGCACATAGATGCCGACGCGATCAAGCGGCGTGACTTTTTGACCCAAACGATTACCCAACTCATCTTCATAGTGCCAGCTTTCTTGTACTTGACGCTCATGAAAATCCTTGACTCGCGTGGCAGCGGTGTTCAGCGCTTCTTTTACCTCAGTATCAAGCGTGGTAAAAGCTTTCACTAAAGATTCTTGTGAGATCTCTAGCTCGGCCATTGTTGTGGCAGGATGCTGATCAAATTTTTGTGTTAACGCCAACACCTCTATATCACCATGAGCACGCACCTGCGCGATAATATCATCAACAGTCTTTAATAAACCCCCATCGTTAACGGTCTCAAAAGCAAGCAAAGTAGATAGTTGCTGCTCAAAGTCACTATCTTGAGTAGTCAATTGGCGCATAACTGGATCCTATGGTTGAGCTGATAATGAGTCGATCAGCAAAATGATAAGCGATTTCAAAGCAAACCTTAACCACGTAAATGATTACTTATGGTCATATTTTTGCTTGTATAAAGAGCAAGCATAATAAAACCAGTGTAGCACGCCCTATATAAAATACGGTACTAAACTGATTGCTACACTCAGATAATGAGGTTTTATATTATTAATGGATAAAACTTTGCGCTAAGAAGCAGCTGTTATACTGACGCTGTTATACTCTCTTTAAAACTATCTAAAATAGGCTCAAGTAAAGCAAACTTGCGCTTATAACTGACTTGATTGACAATTAGCCGCGAGGAGACATCACAGATATGATCGCGCGGCTCAAGACCATTCGCAATCAAGGTATTACCAGTGTCGACGACATCGACGATCAAATCGCCCAAGCCCACTAAAGGCGCAAGCTCCATCGAGCCATAAAGCTTGATGACATCGACTTGCTGACCTTGACTGGCAAAATAAGCGCGGGCAACATTGACGTACTTAGTAGCGATGCGCAAACGGCGATTAGGCAACGTAGCACCCTTAACGCCAGCCGTCATCAGCTTACATTGTGCGATTTGTAGATCTAAAAGTTCATAAACATGATTGGCACCATGCTCAAGTAAGACGTCTTTTCCTGCCACCCCAAAATCAGCGGCGCCATGCTCTACATAAGTAGGCACATCGCTTGCTCGCAAAATCAGTACGCGCACATTTGGGTTGGTGGTTGGGAAGATAAGCTTGCGCGATGCACTAGGGTCTTCTAACAAATCCACCCCAGCTGCTTGCAGCAGCGGCATAGTTTCATCAAGAATACGGCCTTTAGAAAGCGCTAAGGTTAGACCATTAAACTCATTGTCCACTTCGTTCAATAAAGCGTTGTCCTGCTGTTTTTCATTATTTCCAGTCATAGTTTTTTCTAAAGTTTGGATAAAATTTAAATAATAAGTGTCGATTGCAAATATTAAGCGTCGATTTAAGGGGGTTTGTTCTATAGCAGTCTTGCGACCCTTTATCAAAAACAGCGCTCGTATTATCAGTATCAGTCGTTGCTGTTAATACGCTCAATGTTCACGCCTAAAGCGCGTAGTTTATTTTCAACGTCTTCATAACCGCGATCGATATGATAAATACGGTCAATAAGGCTTTCACCTTCAGCCGCCGCTGCCGCCATTACTAGCGACATAGAGGCTCGCAGATCAGTTGCCATCACTGGTGCCGCTGTGAAGTTCTCAACACCCTTCACGACAGCCGTATGGCCATCGACTTGGATAGAGGCGCCCAAGCGATTGAGCTCTGGCACATGCATATAGCGATTTTCAAAGATATTTTCAATAAAGGTACTCGTGCCATCAGCCAGGCAAGAGATAGCCATTAGCTGAGCTTGCATATCAGTAGGAAAGCCTGGATGAGGCTGAGTACGAATATCGACAGGCTGCGGACGAATACTCATCTGCGCGCGAATCCAATCCTCACCTGTGGTAATCAACGCGCCCATCGACTCAAACTTCTCTAGTACAGGAATCAACAATGCAGCCGACGTTTTCTTGGTCAATACATCACCGCGCGTCATCAAAGCACCGGCCAGATAAGAGCCTGTCTCGATACGATCAGGTACCACCGAATACTCACAGCCTTGTAAGCGTTCAACACCTTCAATAGTCATCGTCGCGGTGCCAATGCCGCTAATTTTCGCGCCCATTGCCACGAGCATATTGGCTAGATCGACGACTTCTGGCTCAAGCGCACAGTTACCAAGAACCGTCGTTCCTTTCGCTAAAGCGGCAGCCATGATGACGTTTTCAGTACCGCCAACCGTCACCATATCAAAAGAAAACTTACAGCCGATCAGCTTACCCCCTTTTGGTGCTTGAGCTTTGACATAGCCATTTTCTACGCTGATCTCAGCTCCCATCGCTTCAAAAGCTTTAAGATGCTGATCAACAGGACGCGAGCCAATCGCGCAACCCCCTGGCAAAGACACTTCCGCTTCCCCAAAACGGGCTAGCAGTGGCCCTAAGACCAAGATAGAGGCGCGCATGGTTTTAACTAAGTCATACGGCGCGTAGAAATTATCTATATTTTTAGTATCACAAGTCACTGTATCGCCATCTTTATGGATATCGATTCCCATACCACCGATGAGCTGAATTAAAGTGCGCACATCTTGGAGTGAAGGCACGTTATGCAAAGTCGTTGGGGTTTCGGCTAATATCATCGCCGCCAATAACGGTAAAGCAGCGTTTTTAGCACCGGAGATGGTGACCTCACCTGCAATACGACTGCTTCCGGTAATTAAGAATTGATCCATAAAATGACAACCTAAGGGTAGTTATGATGATAAGTAAAATAGACCGAAACGAGTCTAGTAACACTAGCTAGTAAGCTGATATGTGTTAGTAAGCTTAGCTTTGGGCGTAGCATTTTAGCCCTTTGACTGCACTTCCCATTCAGCAGGCGTCAAGGCTTGAATATTGAGCGCATGTATATCACCGCTTGCTATCTTGTCATTGACTAACGCATAAATAGCTTGTTGGCGCTGTACGCTGCGCTTGCCCTCAAAGCTGGCATCCACCACGCGTACATCAAACTTATTACCTTGATTGGCTGCTTGAATAAAAGCGTCTGGATAATGCTGCTGTAAAAATGCGATTAAATCATCAGCGTTCATGCTCATAAAGTATCCTTTATTCTTTAAAGATGTTTTATTTCAGTATTTTTATTACGCGTGCGACATTATAACAAGAGTTTGACTCTCTGACAGTATTGTCTAGCACAGTATTGTCAAGCATCAGCTACTTATACTGCTAGCTATCAGCTGTGTTATAAAACAGCAGATGAGAGCTAGTGATAATGCAATAAAAACATTAACTGTTTTATCAATAGGCTCAGACTTTTTTAGTTAAGCTTTTTATTGAGATAGCTTAAGACTTGCGCGCGCACATCATTGACCCAGCGCAGTGGTGGTGCCATGGCGCCAATGCTAGTGGCATGACTGGCGCCTTTTATCTCACCATTCTCAACCGTTGCGCCGTAATCTTTGAGAGCCTGAGTCATTTTCACGGTATTGGTGTCATAAACCGTTTTATCATTCTCGGCGGTCAGTAATAGATAAGGCGGCTGTGGACCTTTAATTTGTCGATCAGGCATCACTTCGTCAGGCGTCGCATCATTGGCAAAGGCGCTGGAACCGCCATATTTTCGAAAGTCATAGCTATAAGGCCCAGCGATACCGATAACGGCGGTGATATCGTCTGGGCTAACGCCATAAGGCGCTAAAAAATCCTCGTTAGACATAGCCGCGACCACATTGAATGCGCCAGCTGAGTGTCCGATCACCGCTAAGCGCTGTGGATCCGCATGTAGGCTTTCAGCATTTTTATAACTCCAGGCGATAGCCTGCGCGGTGTCTTCCACAAAATCAGGATAAACGTGTTCAGGCGCTTTACGATAATTAATGACCGCCGTAACATAACCGGCCTGCGCTAAGCTTTGACCGACGAAAGCGTATTCGTCTTTATTGCCACTCTCCCACGAGCCCCCATGGACGAACACCACCATAGGGTAACTACTGGTAATCGCCTTTTCAGTCTTCATCGCTTGCGCTAATGGCTTGGGATAGTAGACATCTAAGTCTTGCGCTGACTCATCACCATATAAGATATCTTTACTGACCGTAACGCCGCCACTCGCAGTCAGACCGTTGACTATAGCCAATGCGGATAATGCTTGCGCCTGCTGAGTGGCCACTAGCATACCGCCAAACGCAAACGCGGCCGTCACCCCTATCTTTACAAGCTTAGATTTCTTTACGAGCTTCAATTGACGTGACGGCTCAGAGTTAATACTTGCTGATTGGGGCGCATTGGCTGGCTGCTTCATGGTCTACTCTCCTATTATTCTGGTTTTATCTGTTAAAAGTAAGATGCGAGCTTCTACAACAGTAAATAGCTTAATGGTTAAAGATGATGAAGTCAGATAAACCCTGTGATAATGGTTAGCATTCTTGTGAATGCTCAGCCTATTCTAACCTCTACTCATCTTGGTACAAGTCAACATAAGGACTAGAGGATCTAGGGGCTATCGGCGTCTCTGCAGGAGCGTTAATAGGCTGCGTATTGTCAGCGACGGGAGCGACAACCGCGCTGTTAGTAGAGGCTGGTGTTGGGGTTCTAATAACTGCAGTGGCGTTTGGTACCGTGACATCTACATTAGTAGCCAAAGTAGGATCAGTCATGATGTCTTCATCGCTGATAGTCGCGCCTATATCATTGACTAAGGTCGTAAATAACACTAGCTCGGTGATGCCCGCCGTATCATTGGCGATATCGATTAAATTACTCTGCTGCGTTGGGGTCATGCGGCCCATGATATAAACCACACCGTTATTGGTTACCGCTTTGAGCTGGGATGACTTTACCCCATCGCTCGTCGCGACTTTTGCCAGTAGCTTTGAGGTGATATAACCATCTTGTACCGTTGAGCTATAACCGCGAGCGACACTAACGCTAAGCTCGTTATAGACTTGCCGCACATCAGGCATTGACTTAATGACTTGCTCTATTTGCGATTTGAGCGCCTCAGTAGGAACTTCCCCGCTCAGCAATACTTCACTATTGAAGCTGTCTATGCTCATCCGGCTGTTTTGCTGCAGATTCTCTTGTAATCCGTAGACGTTGATTTTGGCCGTGTGCTCTATACTACGATCGAGCAAACGCTGCGGAATAGTACGCTCGGTGACCGGTACGCCATAAGTACCGTTGGTGCTATTGGTTAGATAGTTAGTCGTGCAACCGGTGATAGCGAGACTTGCCGCCACTAGGCTAGTCATCATCATTTTGACACACGTTTGACGACTTAAGGTGTTTGAGATAGCAGCGAGCGGAGACATCCTTATCATTATTTACCTCTTGGAGCATGATTGTTAGAGCGTGATTGATACGATTTTATGACCTTTATAGATCTCTAAGGAGTTTAGCTACTTTACTTAATTTTCGCCATTAGTAGTTAGGTTTTTGGTAACGATATCTATTAACGATTGAGCTTATAGCTCTTAATTTATAATAGCATTTAGGTCAAAGATATCTCGCCTAAGCATTGATAAATAAACATTGATGACTAAGCATTGCTAACATAGATATTTGGCTACCAAGCCTGTGCTGCAAAAGCTCCTTGTAGCCATTCTGGCCCCGCACTGAGCGCAGCGTCTCTGAGCTTGCGATGATAATCAGTCGTATCATAAGCAATCACATCGAAGCGACACTCATAATCGGCGTACTTAGGATGCTGCTGCAAAAAATATTTGGCGGTCTTGATAATTTTATGTCGCTTTGCCGCCGTTATGCTGAGCGCGGCATCGCCGAAGCTGGATATTCGGCGTTGCCGCACTTCGATAAACACTAAGGTCGACCATGATTTTCCGGTCTCTAGCATTACTAAATCAAGCTCACCTACTTTGGGTTTTTGCCAGTTTTTTGCAATCAAGATAAGCCCTTTTGCTTGCAGATACTCACAAGCCTGATGCTCATAATGGCTGCCTTGGCGCTGCCTGGGCGAGGTCAATAGTAGCGGTTTATGTTCTGGTCTTTTATTCGGCTTTTTATAGGTCATAGCCTTAATTAGTCTGCGCAACATTTCAGAATTATCATAGCACAACATGCTAAACTAGCTAAGCTTTACAGCTTTTACTTTTTATTCTAATTTTTTATAGCGATTTGAGGTTTTCATGTCCACCCTTACAAAGATGCCAGCGTGTTTGTACATCGTTGCTACTCCTATAGGCAATCTTGCTGACATGACTGCGCATGCGATTGATATCCTGAAACAAGTCGACATTATCGCCTGCGAAGACACTCGCACCTCAGGCAAGCTGTTGTCACATTTCGGTATTCATACTAAAGCTGATAAAGCCAATGAAACTGATATTAATCGTGATAATGCTAAGACAGAAGCATTGTCACAGAACGACGCAAATAAAAAAGGTCACAATAAGCTTTGGGCATATCATGAGCACAATAGCGCGATTCAAACACCCAAGATTATTGAGATGATCGAGCAAGGGCACTCCGTTGCTTTAATCAGTGATGCCGGTACGCCTTTGGTCAGTGACCCCGGCTATCAATTGGTACAAGCCGCTCATGATGCTGGAGTAAAAGTATCGCCTATCGTCGGTGCTTCAGCCGCTATTGCTGCGCTCTCGGTAGCCGGTCTGCCCTCCGATCGCTTTAGTTTCATTGGTTTTTTGAATGCGAAGACTCATGGCCGTCAAAAGCAATTAGAGGCGCTAAAAGCGCGTACGGAAACCTTAATATTTTATGAAGCGCCGCATCGTATTATCGCAAGCTTGAGCGATATGGCTGCGGTATTTGGGACAGAGCGCGAGGCAACGTTTTGCCGCGAGCTGACTAAGACTTTTGAGACCGTACATAAAACGACGCTTGGCGATTTGGTTAAGTTTGTCACAACCGATGACAATCAACAGCGCGGTGAAATAGTCGTCGTTGTTGCAGGAGAGGCTAACGTAAAGGATGCTGATATCAGCATCCATGATGAGCTTTTGGAGCGTCTACTTAAAGACTTGTCAGTAAAAAAAGCTGCAAGCTTAGCCTCCGATATCACTGGGGTCAAAAAGAACGCTTTATATCAGCGTTTACTTGAGCTACAAGCTTAGCGGCCGTTACGATAAAGACAGTTTGTATTTATTTCGCTTGTTTTAAAATAGCGTTCTAGCATTCAATTAGGAGAAGTAAGCCATGTACGATGTGATAGCAATAGGTAATGCATTGGTCGATCACGAATATGTGTTGAGCGATGCCGCCTTAGAAGAGACGGAATTAACCAAAGGCAATATGACGCTCGCGGCGTTTGAAGAGCAGCAGCAATTGCTTGCTTACTTCCAGCTGGCCAATATCGAACCTTCAAAACAAGCGGGCGGCGGCTCAGCGGCTAACGCTATGTATGCCTTTGCCAGTCTTGGCGGCAAGCCTTTTTATGCCTGCCGCGTCGGCGATGATGAGGCTGGAAAATTCTACTTAGAAGACTTACATAATGCGGGCGTTGCAACCTCAGAGCGATCGATTCATGAAGGCGGTGTTACCGGCTCATGCGTGGTGGCGGTAACAGATGATGGTGAGCGTACCATGCAGACTTACCTCGGTACCTCAAGCGATATCAGCGAGGAAAACGTCAACTTTGAGGCACTAACAAGGGCAGATTGGCTCTATTTAGAAGGCTATCTTGCCATGTCAGAAGGTATTCAGCCGGCTATGACTAAACTGCGCCAGCAAGCCGGTATTCATAATGCTAAAATAGCCGTCAGTTTTGCCGACCCTGCCGTGATAAAGTTTGCCAAAGAAGGCCTGCTCAATATGCTCGGTAATAAAGTAGCGGTGATATTTTGCAATAGCGAAGAAGCCAAACTGTTCACTGAAAAAAAGCAAATTAAGGCCGCCGCTCGTGCCCTTCTTAACTATTGCCAAATTGCGGTAGTGACCGATGGCGCTAATGATACCATTATCGCGCATAAGCCTGATGAGCAGACCAGTATCGATATCCATCAAGTCCCTACCCCAAAAGTTATCGACGTTATCGATACCAATGGCGCCGGAGATAATTACTCAGGGACTTTTTTATATGCCTTATCACAGCATTACTCACTCCCTGAGTGTGGGCGTCTAGCCGGTGAAGTATCAGCGCAAGTGATTCAGCAGTTCGGTCCCCGTCTAGAGTCGCAACTCTACAAAGATATAGCGCGGCGCGTATTGACTGCTTAAATAGCTTTGATTACTTTTTGCTTTAAGTACTATTAATCTTAAGTACTATTAATCTTAAATATTATTAATTATAAGTATCAAAAAAATCCCACCTCTATCTTGAGATGGGATTTTTATTTTAGCTAATCATTTTATCTAACCAAAGATATAAAGCGAGCTATCTAAAACACTAAGCTTTAGCCAAAGCTTGCTCAAGATCGGCTTTGATATCTTCGATATGCTCAATACCAATCGACAAGCGCACCATGTCTTCGGTGACGCCGGCTTGCTCTAGCTCTTGACCGTTGAGCTGCCGATGCGTGGTGGTCGCAGGATGGCTCGCTAGCGACTTTGCATCGCCGATATTGACCAAACGCGTAATCAGCTGCAGCGCATCAATAAAGCGCGCGCCAGCTTCGCGGCCGCCTTTTACGCCGAAGGTTAGAATCGCTGATGGCGTGCCTTTCATGTATTTCTGCGCCAAAGCGTGATCAGGATGATCTTCTAGGCCTGCATACTTAATCCAAGCGACCTTGTCATGACCCTTTAGATACTCAGCGACCGCTTGGGCGTTCTGGACATGGCGCTCCATACGTAGGCTTAGAGTCTCAATGCCTTGCAAGATTCCAAAGGCGTTGAGCGGACTGAGCGCCGCCCCTGTATTACGCAGCGGTGCCACGCGAGCGCGTGCAATAAAGGCCGCCGCACCGACGTCTTTGACGAAGTTAACACCGTGGTAGCTAGCGTCTGGCTCGTTCAGTAGTGGAAAGCGCTTAGGATGATCGCCCCAAGCAAATTGACCGCTATCAACAATAGCACCACCGATTGAAGTTCCTGTGCCGCTCATATATTTGGTGAGTGAGTGAATAACGATATCAGCGCCGTATTCAAACGGACGACAGAGCGCAGGCGTAGCAACCGTATTATCTATCACTACTGGCACGCCATACTCATGCGCGATGTCACTTACCGCTTGGATATCGATGATATTACCTAGCGGATTACCGATACTCTCAGCAAACACCATCTTGGTTTTATCATCGATTAGATCGCGAATCGATTCGGGGTTTTTATGATCAAAGAAACGCACCTCGACGCCTTGACGCGGCAGCGTATGAGCAAAGAAGTTATAAGTACCGCCGTACAAGGTCGATACCGCAACGATATTGTCGCCCATCTCGCAGATGGTCTGCACCGCATAAGTAATCGCTGCCATACCAGAGGCAACGGCTAGAGCGCCGATACCCCCTTCAAGCGCGGCCACTCGCTCCTCTAGTACCGCATTGGTCGGATTCATGATACGGGTATAAATGTTGCCCGCGACCTTTAAATCAAATAGATCAGCGCCGTGTTGAGTATCGTCAAAAGCATAGGAGCTCGTGTGATAAATCGGTACGGCAACGGCTTTTGTGGTCTGCTCAACGCTATAGCCAGCATGAATCGCTAACGTCTCTAAACGCTGATTATGGTTACCGTTTTCTGCATTTTCCTCGCTCATAATGTACTCCTTATTAATTGCGATTTCTAAGTTATAGCCAATTCGAAATAAAATCGCTACGTTAATATCATCGTGCTACTAGTAGCACTATATCGGTTTTAAAGTGAACTAACTGTAGTTTAATCTCTAAAAAATCATCGGATTGAAAGCTTATTCAATGATAATCAAATGTTAGGCATAAAAAAAGCTGAGTTAATCATAACCCAGCTTCCTTATGAAAAGAATAGCGAATTTTTTATTACTTAATGAATAAATATCATAAGCAAAGAGAATTAACAACCCATCTTTATACAGAGCTTATTTATAATAAGCGTTTTCAGTGCGGGTATGATCGGTATCATCAACGACTTGCGTCAACTCTGGAATTTGTTGCTTAAGCTGTACTTCAACGCCTTGACGCAGAGTCATATCAACTGCTGAGCAGCCCTGACAACCGCCACCGAACTTCAGCACTGCAGTCAGGCCAACACCTTCTTCTTTGATGAGTTCAAGCAGTTGCACATCACCACCATGCGCGGCAAGACTTGGATTAATCTCTGACTGAAGCACATAGTTGATACGCTCTTCAATACTGGCATCAGCGCCTACTTTCGGCACTTTTGAGTTAGGAGCACGGAAGGTCAGCTGGCCACCGAAGCGGTCTTTATTATAATCAATCACCGCGTCTTCTAAGTAAGGTACAGAAGCGGCATCGATAAAGGCAGCAAAATTATCATAGCTGAATTTTAGATCGGCGCTATCTTCTTCGCCGGGCTGATTATAGGCCATACAGCACTCAGCACGTGGCGTACCTGGATGCTCCACAAAGATCCGGACACCGATACCGTCAGTATCTTGCTTGGATAATAAATCAGCCAAATAGCCTTGCGCTGACTCAGTTATAGTAATATTACTTTTAGCTTCAGTTTGCTCGGTATCAAGCGCAGACTCAAACTCTGCTTCATTGCTAGTAGGAGCACTTGCAGTTGGGTTTTGATTACTCATAGTATTTCCTGTACGTTATGACACCGACGCCTGATTGCTAGCACCGTTGTGTCGTCAGTTTACATACCTATCATTAAAACGATTTTAATTTAATGGCTATTATTTAAAAAAACTTAACCTGTTAAAGTAAAAGTTAATTTTGTTCAAAAATACCAGTGTATATTATGATTTTAAGCCATAGCATTTTTGCGAACTATTTTTTCACTGAATAAAGCCTTTGAGCGCTATTATAACCCAAATAGGTTTTAATTCCGACCTCGCTACTGTGATTTAATCGTCATCACTACTTCCTTTATATTAAGGCGATAATATTGATTATCAAGCCACTATCGTTATAGGATATGACGACTCTTTATTTAAGTAGCACAATACCAGTATCAAGCTACTAGCCACTGCGCCTATGCTTTCTCCTTCCCTTTACAAGCCACTATTTTATGATTTCTGAAGACTTAACCTTAATAACCACCAGAGATGGCGAAAAAATCGCCGTTTGGGAAGTTACTGATGAGACTGTTAATAAACCATCGCAAAAGGCGATAAAGAGACAAAATATCTTTTTGACTCACGGTACTTTTTCGGACAAAAAAGTCTGCTTAGGTATCGCCAGTTATCTAGCAGGCCTTGGCCATACTTGCTATATCATGGAGTGGCGCGGACATGGGAGCAGCTCGATCCCTGAGAGTAGATTTAACTTTGAGAGCGTGGCTACTCATGACTATGAGGCTGCTTTTCGCTACTTATTTGACGATCTCAAGCTTGATAACTTGCACTGCGTCACTCATAGCGGCGGCGGTGTTGGCCTAGCGATGTTTTTAGTGCAGAATCCTAGTTATATCACTAAGATTAATAGTATCAGTACTTTTGCTTGCCAAGCCTACGGCGCTGTCCTAAACCCGATCAGTTACGCCAAAATCCTTGCAGCAAAAATCTTTACTAAGCTGCTTGGCTATATACCTGCCAAAAAGCTCGGTCTCGGCCCTTTTAATGAAAGCTACTACACGATGACCCAGTGGTATGACTGGAATCTACAAAAAAACTTTAAAAGTAGCTTTATAAAAAATAAAGATATCGATAAACAGCTGAAGCCCGCAAATGAGCGTTTTGATTATCGGCAAGGTATGGCAAATATTACTACGCCTATCTACGCCATCAGTGGTAGAGGCGATCTATTTATCTCCCCAGCTCAAGGCTGCAAGCTGTTTTTTGATGAGTTTAGCCATGCTGATAATGTTTTTTGTGAGTACGCAAAATCCAGCGGGCATTTAGAGGATTACGATCATACACGAGTACTTATGAGCCGCAACGCCGCAAAAGAGATCTGGCCAACAGTAGCCGCCTGGATCGAAAAATATGCCAGCTAGAGCAAACTAAGACTACAAGTATTAAACCAATGTCACAGAAGATAACTAACTTAAGCGCTCACCCTCGTTAGACTCGGTAAGAATAACTAATAAAAAACTTTCAATGCAAACAATAACTAACAGGAGTAAGTTATGAAATTATACGTCATCCCAGGAACTTGTGCTATCGTTCCCCATACCGCCTTAGAATGGACTGGTGCTGATTATGAGCTTGAGTTACTAGACCATGATTCAGTCAAATCAGAAGAGTATCTAAAAATTAATCCACAAGGTGCGGTACCAGCAATCGTCGATGGCGAGACTGATGGTTCTAAAAATATTGTTACCCAAAATATTGCCACCCAAGTCTATATCGATGCCAATTATCCTGATGCCAATATATTTGGCACAGACACTTCCCCTGCGGGCAAAGCACAAGTGATGCATTGGCTAGCGTTCGTTAATGCTGATCTACATAAAGCCTTTGCGCCACTGTTTGGCCCTGATGGTTTCGTTGAAGGTGATAAAGCACAAGAGAGCTTAAAGCAAAAAGCTAAAGAAAAAATCGCCCACTTAATCAGATTGCCAAACGAGCAGTTAAGTAAACATGACTATCTAACAGGTACGAAAACTACCGCTGACGTTTATCTTTATGTGACGTTAACGTGGGCAAAAAAGTTTGACATTGATTTGTCTAAATACAATAATTTAAACGGTTTTATCAAGCGTATGGAAGCTGATGAGGGTGTCAGCGCAGTTATTAAGCAGCAAGGTTTAGAGAAGATTGAATCGCTGTCAGATTAATTTAGTTATCTAAAAGAACTGCTTGAGACCCTTCTATTCATGCAAGAGTAGAAGGGTCTTTTACATGAGCTTAGCTTCAACAGACCCTAGTTTTGGCGCAAAACATCTTTACACTTGTCAGCCGCTAAGCGCTTGTGTCAATATTAGCGTCATTATACATTTTTTGAGTAATAACAAATAAGCTTGTCGTAGGGAAAAAGGTTTATGAGCGCATCAGCAGCAGCTAATAATAACAACCATAAACACTATAAATATCTGGTTTTTATCGGGCGTTTTCAGCCCTTTCACTGTGGACATAAAGCGGTTATCGATGAGGCTTTGCAGCGCGCAGATAATGTCATTATGCTGATAGGTTCTGCTAACTTGCCACGTAGCCTACGCAATCCATTTTCGGTCGCCGAGCGTACTGCGATGATCAAAGGCGCATATAGCGATGAAGAAGCCGCGCGTATTCACTGTGTGGCGCTCGATGATGCGCTCTACAACGACACGCGCTGGCTAAAGTATGTACAAGCGGGCGTCAGATCGGTCACCGATAATTTGAGCGCAGATATTGGCTTGATTGGTCATTCAAAAGACAGCTCTTCATACTACCTCTCGCTTTTTCCGAACTGGGCTTCGGTCTCTGTACCTAATTATCAAAACTTGTCGGCAACGCCTATTCGCGATAGCTATCTGATGGGTGCGATGCCGACCCCTGAACGTACGCCTGAGTCCACCCGCCAAGTGTTAAAAGCGTTCAATAAAACGGACGAGTACCAGCGGCTGCACGAAGAAGCAGGGTTTATTGATAAATACAAAAAACAATGGGAGTCTGCACCTTACCCGCCGACATTCATGACTGCCGATGCACTTGTAGTGCAATCCGGACATATCTTACTGGTTGAGCGCCGCAGTATGCCGGGACGCGGACTTTGGGCTTTGCCAGGCGGTTTTCTCAATCCAAAAGAAACCTTATTTGATGCCTGCATCCGCGAGCTTAGGGAGGAAACGCGTCTAAAGGTGCCGGAGCCTGTACTACGCGGCTCGTTTCACAGCCAGCATACCTTTGATGATCCATATCGCTCCGCGCGCGGTCGTACCCTTACGCAAGCCTTTTATTTACAATTAAAGAATGATGCAAAAGGTCTACCGAAAGTGAAAGGTGGTGATGACGCTACCAATGCTTTTTGGTTACCGCTAGCTGAGCTAGACGCGAAGATGATGTTCGAAGATCATTATGCGATTATCACTAAGATGGTCGGGCTTTAGTTAATTATTCAGTTTCACTGCCTAAGCCGATAGACGGCAAGGGTTTTTATACATCGTTTATTATTCTAAATAAAACGATGTTAATGGATAAATTGTTAAACGTCTGGATTATAGAAGGAAGCAGATGTACCTCTAGTACTTCAAGTCACTCTATAGCTCAGACGTAACGCAAGTGATCCATTTAATTCAAAGCAGAGGAGTTCTGTGATGTACACTAGCAATTTCAACAATCTTATCTTAAATTCCGACAGCTACAAGACCTCGCACTGGGTGCAATATCCAGCGGGTAGCGAGTATATGTCAAGCTATGTCGAAGCGCGAAAAGGCGACTACGATGTGGTGTTCTTTGGTCTGCAAGCTTTTATCAAAGAGTACCTTAGCAAGCCCATCACTCAGCAAGATATCGATGAAGCCGAGCTCGTTATTGAGGCACACGGCTTGACCTTTAATCGCACGGGATGGGAGCTATTATTAGAGAGACATAACGGCTATCTACCGCTACGTATCGAAGCCGTTCCCGAAGGTAGTATCGTCCCTGTTTCCAATGTCGTCTGCCAGGTCATCAATACCGACCCTGATTTTTATTGGCTGCCAAGCTATATCGAAACCGCGCTACTGCGCGCTATTTGGTATCCCTCAACGGTGGCTAGCGTCTCTTATTACTGTAAGGGTATTATCCGTAAGGCACTAGAGAAGTCCGCCGATAATACGGATTCACTACCCTTTCGCTTGCATGATTTTGGCGCTCGCGGGGCTTCTAGCTTTGAGTCAGTGGCGCTAGGCAGTTTGGCGAACTTAGTGAATTTCTCAGGTACCGACTCGATGACGGCTTTGGTCGCTGCTAGTCGTTGGTACGGTATGGATAAGGAGATGGCAGCTTTTTCTATTCCTGCCGCTGAGCATAGCACGATGACCGCTTGGGGCCGCGATGGTGAAACGGCTGCTTTTGCCAATATGATTGAGCAATTTGGTGGCAAAGATAAAGCCTTTTCAGTGGTCTCTGACAGTTACGACTTGTGGAATGCCATCGACAATATCTGGGGTGATGAGCTAAAAGAAGCGGTCGAAAACATGGGCGGTACTTTAGTCATTCGTCCCGATAGCGGTGAGCCGACGAAGGTAGTGCGTGAAGCTTTAGAGCGCTTAGCGATAAAATTTGGTACCACTATCAATAGCAAAGGCTATAAAGTGTTGCCAGATTGTGTACGCATTATTCAAGGCGATGGCATTAACGCGCAAAGCTTAGGCAAAATCATCGATGCGGTGATGGATGCCGGTTTTAGCGCGGAGAATATTACCTTTGGTATGGGCGGCGGCTTACTACAACAAGTCAACCGCGACACGATGAGCTGGGCGATGAAAGCCAGCGCTATCTGTATCGATGGCGAATGGATAGATATCTATAAAGACCCTGTCACTAGTCACTCCAAACGCTCAAAAAAAGGACGACTGGCCTTAATAAAAGACAGCAGTGGTCAGCTAAAAACCATTAAAGTAGATGAGCTTGATAACAGCGCTCAAGGCTTACTACGCGATGTCTATGTCGATGGCAAACTACTTATCGATGATACTTTAACTACGATTCGGGAGCGTACAGGATGGTAGCGACGACTAAAATAGCTGGCGCTGCAAAAGAGGTGCTGCTAGCGCCTATCTATCTATATCAAGGCTACAAGGTCAAACGCGACACCGTGCGTTTGCCTGAGCCTGAAGGTGAGCGTCATGGACGAGTTAGACTTACTGACGCCGTCCAGCAAATAACAAACGACAACGACCATACCTTAAGCGTTATGGTCGTTGGTGATTCGGCAGCGGCTGGAGTTGGCAGTCAAACCCAACAAGATGCGCTAGCAGGTCAACTGATACCCGCCCTACAGCAACAAGCGCTAGATAATCAAGCCTTTGGTCAGCAGTTTGATACGCTGAGCTGGTCAGTACAGGCGACAACGGGGCATACGAGTTTTGACATTTTACGCCGCTTGTATGTCATCTCTAAACCTAGTCAGCCGCTTGATGTCATGGTTATCAGTGTTGGGGTTAATGATACGACTACACAAGTCGCAGCGGCTGAGTGGCAACAGCGACTCGAAGCGATTATTACTATTGCCCAGCGTAAATTCGCAGTGCGGCAGCTGATTTTTGCAAGATTGCCACAGATGGAACAAATGCCAGCATTGCCTGCGCCTTTAAATCATTTTGTGGCAGCTAGAGCCACAAAGCTCGATGACATATTGCAGCGAGTCTGTAGCGCTCATCAGGGTGTGACTTACATGGCAACCGATTTTTCGCGGATGTTAGACGAGCATGCAAACGGTGCGCCTATTGATATCTCGGTCATGTTTGCTGATGATGGCTTTCATCCCAGTAGCCTCATGTATGGGTATTGGGCGCAGCAATTGGCGGAGCTTATAGCCGAATTGTTTGACACCTGAGCTATCAGCTCAGTCACTGTATAGAAAATAAGAACTGTTATTTTTGCTTCTTTGCATAAAAAAACCGCTAAATCATTAGCGGTTTTTTTTGGCTTAACCTTATCTTATCGATAAGCCTATTAGGATCGTATTGCTTACTCAGCGTTAGTCGCTTTCTTGCTACGACCACCAAACGCGCCAAAGCGTTTGTTGAAGCTTGCCACACGGCCTTCGGTAGAGCTCTTACGCTGCTCGCCTGTGTAGAAGGGGTGTGATGCACTTGAGATATCCAGTGGATAGTATGGATATTCTGTACCTTCGTACTCGCGAGTGGCTTTTGTATTAACGGTAGAGCGCGTCAAAAAGTACACGTCAGCGTTAGTGTCATGGAATAGAACTTCTTGATAATTAGGATGGATATCTTTACGCATAATAAACTCTCTTAAGTCCGATGTATGCCTGTTTATTGAAGCTTTAAGCATACGTAACTGAGGCACTAAGCACATCTATAAGTCTAGCAATTGCATCACTGGCTTATTCCAGCACCCAACACCACACCTTTGCTCTCTTAGCCTTTCCCCAGCGGGAAAATTGAACCGCGATTTTAACGGTTTTTAGGTCCTGATGCAAGTAATGTCTCCGTTAGCGTCCCTTAACATCCACGCCGACCTACTGTTATAGCGATAATTAAAAGCTTAGAAATTGATCACACATACTTTGAGACTACTGTTCAAGATATGAATGTAGTCTGTTCAAAATAGGAAAGGTTTGAAATTTTTGCAAGTCATTAGGGTCTGTTGAGCATTCATAAATGAGCACTGCTGATAACTAAAATTGATCTAGTCGTCGTGCCTCTTTTTGGTTTTCACTGACAAAACTAATGCATATTCTTACGTATTTACTCTGACAGCCTCTTTAGTTTTTTATAAAATACCAGTCTAAATGATAAGTACAACTTCACAATTTTTATTTACAGCTCTAATTGATTAATAACGCATACGGTTGGTATTTCGTATTGAACTTAACCTATTGCGCACGCATATCATTTACAAAGTACCTTATACGACTATTCTTAACCAATTGCGTCTATGAGCTTCAAATACTTGGTAATCAAAAGTAGTGAGCTACAGTTGCTTCTCAAACGTTAATAAGAAAATATTAATACCTGTAGCCGTTAAAGACGCCAAAACAATAAGAGCAAAATAATGACTCAATCCCATGATAAAAAAGCAACAACACCATCCCAAATACTTACGAGCCGTTTTACTAGTAAGCCTGTGATGAACAAAAATAACAATCCTAAGCGCGTTGGTATCTTAGGCGGCGGTACTGCTGGTGCTACTATTGCTATTCGTTTGGCTGCTCTAGGCCTTGAGACTTATTTGTTTGAGAAAAAAGCCTCCTTAATCGATGGTCCGCCCATGTGTCATCTACATGCCGGTGGCAACTTATATCGCGAAATCCCAGATGAGGACTGCGTAGCGCTCTTAAAACAGTGCATCGATATCTTACGTCTTTATCCTTATACCATGGACGTGCGCCCAACGGTTTTTGCAGTTCCTAATCGCGATGAGGGGATGCCCGAGGATTTACTGCCGCGCCTTGAGATATTGACCCAAGCTTATCGTGAGCTTATTGCCCAAGATCCTAATAATAAAGTACTTGGCGATCCTGAGGACTATTATCAACTTTATAGCCATGAACGTTTGATTGAGTTATCAGAGCGTGAGCAAGTGGCAGTGCCAACTACGGTGGATGAATGGGTAATACCTGTTGCTAAGTATTTGGACTTAAATAAGGTTAAGTTTCCGCTGATTGTGGTACAAGAGTACGGCTGGAATATCTTTCGCCTCGCCGCTTCAGCGCAGTTAGCGCTAAAGGGTTATGATAATGCCCATGTCTTTACCGATACGCGAGTTGAGCAAGTGACGGCTGTTGAATGCAGCGACTGTACGACTGCTCATCATCATGTCAGCAAATGGCGAGTGGATTATCAGCAAGAGGGTAAAGACAGCGGTAGCGCTGACAAGACCGAATCTATCGAAGTCGATTATCTAATCAATGCTTGTGGTTTTCGCACCGGTGTCATCGATGATATGGTGGGGGTAGATGTTGAGCGTATGGTTGAGTTCAAATCCTCTTATATTACTCACTGGGAGGATGCAGGGGGTCAAATTCCAGAGATTATCGTTTATGGTGATCGCGGTACGCCAGAGGGTATGGCACAGCTAACGCCTTATCCAGACGGTTATTTTCAGATTCATGGTATGAGCAAATTTATCACTTTGTTCGATGATGGTTTAGTGGCTTCTAGTGAAAACAGTGCGCAGCCAAAACTACCTTCCCAATATCTGCATTATATAGAAGATGGCTGGGACAAAGCGCCTTTGCAAGCTCGTAGTCAGCAAGCGATTGAGTACATAGCAGAGTTTGTACCAACCTTTAATAGTGCGCGTACAGTAGGTAATGCTCTATACGGTGGTCAGCAAATCCCAGGCAAAGACGATACGTTACGAGTAGCTGATGTTAGTCTTTATGAGCATCTACACTATGCTCGTGCTGAGAATGTCAAAGCCTCGTCAACGTTATTGGCGGCTGATGAGATTGTCAAGCAACTGATAGATATAGGGCTGCTAGTAAAAGACTTGCCCGCTGACAAAGAACGCTATACGCATGACTGGGCTTATTTAGCGCGCAATAACAGCGCAGCCGTGCATGAAGTCGCACAAGAGCTTGCAAAACAGCGTGGTTTCCCCTTAGCTATGGCAGGCGTTAACCATGGTATTAGCGAGTTGCCATTAGATAGTCTGACGACTGCTGAGGTTTAGATTGATCCGCTTTGCTCATTTATTAGAGCGTGTTGAATAGTATCGATAATAAACAAAGCGACCGTTGCTAATGTAACGGTCGCTGATTGAGCGCAAAGGGTTAAGTGTAAAGGTAGTCTAATTGCCGACCATCTTTTTGGTATCTACCTCATCTTCGATAGTAACGATGGTTTGTAGCAGCTCTATAGCTTCGTCAATAGTGTTACAGACGACTAAGCGCTCTAGATCTTGTTGCTTCATAAAGCCTTGCTCAGTAGTGAATTTGAGATGCTCAATCATACGATCATAAAAGCCATTTATATTTAGGATAATCATCGGTTTTTCGTGCTGATAGAGCTGACGCCACGTGGCGATTTCCATAATCTCCTCAAGCGTTCCAAGGCCACCAGGTAAGGTAATAAAGGCATCGGCATACTCTGCCATCACCGTCTTACGCGTGTGCATAGTATCGGTGAGATGCAAACGAGTCAGACCTTGATGGGCGATTTCGTGCTTGAGCATAAAGGTTGGAATCACTCCAACCGCTTGTGCATCACCCTTGATGACTTCATCCGCGACTGCGCCCATCAGTCCGATGCTGGCGCCGCCATAGACTAAGCCTAGACCGTTACAGGCTAAAGCTCTGCCAAGCTCACGTGCAGCCTGCTCGTATATCTCATTATTACCTAAGCGCGAGCCGCAGTAGACCGCCACTAGAGGCATACTTAAGCTAGATGTATCGACCGCTTGCTCTATGTTTGAGATATCATTACTGGTAATGACTTCATAGTTTTCATTGTTAATCTTCATTTGCATCATAATATGTCCTATATTTTATTTAACTGTTATTTTTATGCTAGTGTTTTCCTACGCAAGTTGGTAAATATTGGCTTATAGTTCATGCTTATCTTGTTTAAATTATTTCTGCTTAATTCGCTTAGTCTACTAGCTAATTAGCCTAATCTACTATGTATTTTACCATAAGCCTTATCGTCAGATGTCATCAACGACTTCTCACTACTCAACAACGACACTTTTAAGCCATCAGGATATGATTATGCTCGATAACGATACTCTTGCAATAACTGCAACAACTCATTCATCGGCCAATGATGTCAATAATTATACAAATAATACTGAAAATAGCGCTATCGATAGTTATCCCTTGACCATTATGACTGAGCGTAACCAGCCGTTAGCGGCGACTGTCTATCGCCCGCAAACCGACAGCAATTCTGAGACAACCCTTGCGATAAAAACAGCGGTAATGATAGCGCCAGCGACAGGTATCAAGCGTCAGTTTTATCTTAATTTTGCCACTTTCTTAGCGGAGCAAGGCTTTGGAGTTATCACCTTTGATAATGAAGGCATCGGTCAGTCTCTATCGACTACTCTAGCTAAGTCTGATGCTTCTCTCATTAGTTGGGGTCGCCATGACATGCCAGCGGTACTTGATGCTTTGCAGTACGAATTCCCAGAGGCCAGTTATCATCTCATCGGACATAGCGCTGGGGGTCAGCTCATCGGGATGATGCCGAACTATGCCGCTTTGAGCTCAGTATTCAACGTTGCGTGCTCATCAGGACGCATCAAAAACTTAGACATGCCGTATAAACTCAAAGCCATGGGCTTTATGGACGCGTTTATTCCACTAACTAATTTAGTCTTAGGTTATACGCCTGCTGACAAAATCGGAATGGGTGAGCCGCTACCTCGCGGGGTCGCGCGTCAGTGGCGTGAGTGGTGTAATGGCGCAGGCTATATCAAAACGGCGCTAGGCAAAACCATTCACAATCACTACTATGATGATCTGACTATGCCCTCATCCTGGCTCGGCTTTAGTGATGATGATATTGCCAATAGCGAGAATATGGACGATATGATTAGAGTATTCCCAAATATTCCCGTAGAAAAGCACTATCTAGACCCTAAAGATTTAGGCGTGAGTCACATCGGGCACATGCGTTACTTTAGTCGTAGTACTTATAGCAAAGCGCCGCAGCTCTGGCAGATGGCGGTAGATTGGTTAAATAAACAGTCATAAGCCTTAACAAAATTTAAGCAGCATCGTTGGTTAAAAGCAGATATTTATGGTGTGACAAACTGACTTCTCTCATCACTCTTTGGTTTTTTCTGCTTCTACTCGCTTCGTTAGCGCCGAATACAGCGTCGGCTGCATATTGTGAATATTCCCCAGCATCCACTTTATGTAGCTGATAGGTACCTCTTTTATCAGCTTGCCTTTGTGCTTACCAAAAGGCATCCTACTAGCGGGGCTGGCGGTATTAGATACCTTATGCGCAGCGGCAAAGTCGGTTGGCTCAATCTCTAGGCGCTCGCAACAGGCTTTATAAAGCAAATAACACATTCGCGCGTCGCCTAGTGCATCGTGAGCGGCGATAGTCATTTGCTGCGCCTCGTCTTTACCTAGCAACTGCTCGATGCACTTGGACTGACTATAACCCCTCCATTCAGGAAAAGCGACTCGCGCCAGTCTTACCGTACAAATCAGCTTGGCCGAAGGACTCCCTATCACGCGCCAATCAAAGCGTACGTTGTGTCCTATCAGATACTCTGGCAGCTCAAACTTATCTGACTCAAAACGCTCACACCCTGCGACATCATCATCGGTGATACCATGAATCTTGATGACTACCGGCGATATCGTACGCCCACTATTAAAATACTTCATCCACTCAAAACCCGTGGCGACATTGATAGTCGCCACTTGAATAGGACGCGGATCACGGCCTTGATCGGTTTCAGTATCGATGATAAGGGCAGTATTTAGATTAGTCATAAGTTAATTCAGCTAGTAGTAGCTGCAAATGTAAATGTAGCTAAAAACATTGTGATTATTAAGGTCTGTCAGTGTCAAGGTCGAATGCTCAACAGTCCCTAAGGTGTTAAACAGTCTTGCGACAATCATAATATTAAAAACAATATGTTATAAAGGTATATTATACCTATTAACCAAATTACAAGAGCGCGCGATGCCAGCCACTAAGCCTCCACCTCTACCAAAACCTTCTAATGCAAAAGCGCCTAAGCCTTCGCTTATTGGGCATATATTCAGTCTATTACTCAGAGCGGCTTTACTCTTTGCACTACTGTTCGTCGTAGATAAGGTGCTACCGAATCTGCGCTGGCAAACACAAAACTTTATCGTTGCCAAGTGGCAGCAAGTTAATCTACTACAAGAAGCATTGCCTAGTGATAATAGCTTACCAAGCCCGCTACCCGGCCAGCATTTGACTGATACTTGGGGCGCTGCTCGCAGTGCAGGTCGCTCGCATGAAGGCATCGATATCTTTGCCGAGCGTAACACCCCTGTGCAAGCGACTACACATGGTATCGTCAGTAAAGTGGGCGAAAACAACTTAGGCGGGCGCGTTGTGGTCATTGTTGGTCCAGGCGGCGCAGGACATTATTATGCGCATTTAGAAGAGTACGGCGATATTGAGGTCAATGATTGGATCGAGAGCGGCGACACTATTGGCTACGTGGGTGATAGCGGCAATGCCAAAGGCACGCCGCCGCATGTGCACTACGGGATTTATATCAAAGGTAGCGCGGTCAACCCTTATCCTTTATTAGTAAAAAATTAGGAACTGCTAAATTAGCTCATTTCTAAATTAAAATTGAGCGGTCCGTCATTGATACTCATCACTTGCATATTCGCGCCAAATTCACCCGTCGACACTTTGGGATATTGAGTCTTGGCATAAGCGACTAGCTCTGTAAATAGAGACTTTGCCGCCTCAGGACCCATCGCCCCACCAAAGTCAGGACGACGACCTTTGTCGGTCTTCGCCATCAAAGTAAACTGCGAAACCAATAATAAACCGCCACCGACCTGCTGTACATTCTGATCAAGCTTGCCAGTTTTCGCAGGATCGCTCTCATTTTCAAAGATACGATAGGTGAGTATCTTATCGATCATACGCTTCGCCGTGTGTAAGTCATCATCAGGACCAAGACCAATATAAGTTAATATCCCTTGCTCGATTGCGCCAACGCTTTGACCATCGACCTCGACACTCGCCTGCTTTACTCGCTGAATAAGCGCTTTCATTGACCACTCCTTTATGGCTATTATTGCTGATAGATTAAGTATGCGAAGACTAGGGCGTGTTGAACATTTATAAATAGGCACTGCTGATCGCTAAAATCGTTCCAGACTAGGCGCAAGTCGAAGATAATGTTAATACCTTAGCTAGACTTGCAACACCGTATGGGGCAATTTTAGCATCAGCCTGCAAGGACAGGACTCTTTTTTGCCGCTCCTTTGCTAAAAATATCCCCTTAGAATGACTAAGCTAGATATTTTTACCCTTGAATCGCCTAAAAAATAGTCTCTGTCAGTGCCATGATCGAATGTTCAACACGCCCTAAGATAAACATGCAAAGATAACTTATCCACACACAGATAAAAGCGGATCATGATAAAATAAGGGTATTGTTATCATTATTTTTAGCTGTTATTTTCAATTTATTTTTAGGTAGCTCTTATGACTCTATTTACCACCCTGCAGCAGTTTGTACCGCAGCAGAAATTAAGCAAAGCCGCCGGACGCTTGGCTGCTAGCCGTCATCCGCTAGTCAAACGCGCCTTTATTCGTAGCTTTGCCAAAGCCTACAATGTGACACTAGAGGAGTATGAGCGTGATAGCTTCAACGCTTATGAGAGCTTTAATGACTTTTTTACCCGCGAGTTAAAAGACGATGCTCGCGCTATCGATAGCACTGTGGGTGGTATCGTTAGTCCTGCTGATGGGATAATATCACAGCTTGGGCAAATCAAAGATCATAAAGTCCTGCAAGCCAAAGGCCGTGACTATGATATCGGTCAACTGCTTGCCAATAGCGCTGATGGTGATTATTTTGCGGATGGCAGCTTTGCAACTGTCTATCTAGCGCCCAGTAACTATCACCGAGTACATATGCCTTTTGCGGGTACTTTAACGAATACTCGTTACGTGCCGGGCACGCTATTTTCGGTCAACACGGTCACAGCGGCCAATATTCCCGATTTATTTGCGCGTAATGAGCGTCTGGTTTGTATGTTTGATACCGAATACGGTAAGGCGGCAGTGGTACTGGTCGGCGCTATGATTGTCGCAGGTATTGAATCGGTCGCAACAGGTAAAATCACGCGTACAGATGATATGCAGGAAGAGGCGCATAATATGGCGTTGGCGAAAGGCGATGAGCTTGGCCGTTTCTATCTCGGATCGACGGCGATTGTGGTACTGCCAAAAGCGGCAAAGGCAGATTGGCAACAGAGTATGAGCGCTAACTCGGTGGTGCAAATGGGTCAGCTCTTAGGAACGGCTAAAGCCTGATACAAAGGCGTTAGCCTGTTATTAGCCAGCCCTGCTCAGCTGCATAGTCTAGCTGTGCGGTCATCCATTGATGAATAGTGGGAAAGCTATCTTTGATAAAAACATGAGCGGCTGCCACTTGCGACCGTTTTACGCCAAGCTCAATCCATGTCCTACCTTGCGTCTTTATATTTAATAAAAAAGGCAGTAAGCGGTCGACAACCTTAAGCAACTGAGTCTCGGCACTGTTTCCAGTTTCTTGCTCTTCCCAAATCTTGCTTAGTTCTGCTATACCATTACCGCGCTCGCTTTGCAGACGGGCTATACCATCGCGCTCTTTGATATGCGCATCTTTACGAGTATTAGCATACAAAAAGGTATCACCTGCATCAATTTCGCCTAAATCATGAATGAGCGCCATCTTCAGTAACTTCTCATGATTGACCTTCAACTCAAACGCTTCAGCGATGGACCAACATGCCATCGCTAAGTGCCATGAGTGCTCAGCAGAGTTCTCTATTCTGAATTCACTGGCAAAGTCATTTTGGGTAATGTAATTACGGCGGTTGACGTGCTTGAGCGCATCAAGCTCTAACAAAAAATGAGTGATATCGTCCATGTCTCTGGCAGGATGACTGTCATTAGACTGAAGGCGATCTTGAAGGTTAGCGGACGGGCTAGCATACACAGAAGCCTTAGCAGTGGATGTAGCGGTTTGATACAAAGACATAAAAACTCGTTGAGTTGAAGCGTTAGTTTTGAGTGCTAGTAACGATAATGCTTTCATGGATGCTGCTGTATGCTACGCGGCAGCATCGCATTTATTAACGTCACTTATTAAAGATATACTATAGAAACGACTGTTTTATAACACTCGACCTTTATTTGATCAAATTACTAATCGTCTTAAAAGCAGGATCTTTACTACTGCGGCATAGCTCAAACAAGATAGATTCAACGGTAGTAATGACCCCACCTGCGCGGCGAATACGGCGAATAGCTTGCTTTTTGTCATAAGGAAAGCGCGAGCCCACAGCGTCGCCGATGATTACCGGCTGCATGCCATTGTCTAGTAGATCAAGCGCAGTTTGCATTACACAAACATGAGTCTCAACCCCGCATAAGATAACGATGCTGCGGTTTTGCTGCGCTAAGTGATGCCAAGAGTCATCATTGTCACAAGCACTAAAAGTGACCTTTTCAAAGCCTTTGGCGTTACTGCCTTCTAACACATCGGTAATCTCAGGCAAGGTTTCGCCTAGTCCTTTTTTATACTGCTCATTGAGCATAATGGGGATATCGAGCGCTTGTAGACCTTTGATCAAAGTCACTATCTTTTTAGTGATTTTTTCGTGATCTAAGATATGCGGCGTCAGGCGTTCTTGTACGTCGACAACCATAGCTTGGGTATTTTCGCGGGCGATACGGTAAGTCCGATCAGTAATCATAGTAGGCATATTACACTCCTTGTACGACTGTAGTCGTGTACTACAGAATCCTATAATATTAATTTATGCTATCTCTTATTTAGTCATAGTTTAGCTAGGGCGTCAATGAGATAAGCTCAAATATGCCCTCTCCCTTGTGAAAGATAAGAGTCAACCATAAAAAAGCCCTTAGCTATTTCGCTAAGGGCTTTGCTATATCACTAAGATTATTGCTTAATAAAAGTCAGTTCGTACTCTTATACGCGCTCAATAACGGTAGCGATACCTTGACCTAGACCGATACACATAGTCGCAAGGCCAATCTCAGTATCCATCTGCTCCATAGCGTTGAGCAAAGTTACCGTGATACGTGCGCCTGAGCAGCCGAGTGGATGGCCCAAAGCGATCGCGCCGCCATTAACGTTGATGATGTCTTGCTTATCTTCTAGGCCCATAGATTTAATAACGGCCAAGCTCTGCGCAGCAAAAGCTTCGTTGAGCTCGATGGTTTGTATATCTTCTAGGCTTAGACCGGCACGTTTCAGTGCTTTTTGCGAAGCCGGTACAGGGCCATAGCCCATGATAGCAGCGTCACAACCGGCGATACCCATGCTACGAATACGAGCACGCGGCTTAAGACCTAAGTCTTTGGCTTTTTGCGCACTCATGACTAGCATAGCGGACGCACCGTCAGATAAGGCTGACGAAGTAGCCGCCGTCACTGTACCCTTTGGATCAAAGGCAGGACGTAGCTTTTGCATTTGATCCATCGTCGCATCAGGGCGAATCACTTCATCGACCGTGCACAGCTGCAGACGACCTTGTTCATCATGGCCTTCGATACCGATGATTTCGTTATCGAAACGACCCTCAGTAGTCGCTTCCCAAGCGCGGCGATGCGACTCAAGACCGAAAGCATCTTGCTCTTCGCGGCTAACATTATTCATGCGTCCTAGCATCTCAGCGGTCAAGCCCATCATGTTAGAGGCTTTGGCATAGTGCTTAGAGGCTGCTGGGTTTAGATCGATACCGTGCATCATACCGACATGACCCATATGCTCAACCCCACCAATGATGAAGGTATCGCCTTGATTGGTCATAATTTGCGCCGCTGCCGTATGCAGAGCTTGCATCGATGAGCCGCATAGACGGTTGACCGTTTGGCCGCCCGTGGTCTTAGGGATATCAGCCAGCAGGCCGATATTGCGACCGATGTTCATACCTTGCTCTAAGGTTTGGTTGACACAGCCCCAAATGATATCTTCGACATCATTGGTATCGAAGTCATTACGCTCAACTAAAGCGCGAACTAGCTCAGCTGATAGGCTATCGGCACGCACATGACGGAACATACCGTTTTTGGTTCTTCCCATCGCTGAACGTACACCGTCGACGATGACTACGTCTGTTGGACTTAAAGTTGTCATACTGTATTCCTTTTCAATTTGTTGTCAGCGCCGTAATGCTTAGCTTGATAGATTATTATTCATCTTAAATAGTCAGCAAGCTTACGGCACTTATCCTAATAGGGTATCTATACGTTGTTGTCTATATGCTTTTAAGACTCAGTTATGCAACAGGGTAGAATCTCTCACCAGCCGCGGCCATATCGCGGATCTTTTGCGGCGCTTCATAAGCTTTACCAAGGTGCGCATATTTTTCACACAGCGCTAGATAGTTATCTAGACCCAATTGATCGATGTAACGGCATGGACCACCACGGAATGGCGGGAAACCGACACCCATAATCATTGCCATATCAGCCTCAGCAGGCGTACTGACGATATTATCTTCTAAGCAGCGTACGGTCTCGTTACAGAAAGCTAGCATAGTACGGTCGATGATCGCTTGATCGTCAAACTCTTGCTTGTCGCTATCGGTTGTCGTTTCTAACAGCTTATAAGTGGCTTCGTCAGCGACTTTCTTTGGCTTACCGCGCTTATCGGTTTCGTACTTATAAAAGCCAACGCCGTTTTTCTGACCGAGACGCTCATTCTCATATAGATGCTCAATCGCACCTTTATAATCAGGGTTCATGCGATCAGGGAAACCTTCTGCCATGACCTCTGCGCCATGTACACCAGTATCTAGACCAACCACGTCGATCAGGTAAGCCGGACCCATAGGCCAGCCGAACTTTTCCATGACTTTATCGACATGGACAAAGTCAGCACCTTGCTTGAGCAGTAAGTCAAAAGCGCCAAAGTACGGGAATAGGACACGGTTCACTAAGAAGCCTGGGCAGTCATTTACGACTACGGGCACTTTACCCATCTTGGTCGCTAGCGCTACAGTCGTAGCAATCGCTTCTTCTGAAGACTTCTCACCGCGGATCACTTCTACTAGCGGCATACGGTGTACAGGGTTAAAGAAATGCATACCGACGAAGTTCTCTGGACGTTCAAGCACTTCTGCCAAATGGGTGATGGAGATGGTTGAGGTATTAGAAGCCAAAATAGCATCTTTTTTGACTAAGCCTTCGACTTCTTTGAGTACCGCGTGCTTCACTTTAGGGTTCTCTACTACTGCTTCGATAACGATGTCGGTCTCGCTAAAGTCGCCGTAATTTAGCGTTGGACGGATGCGGCTTAAGGTTTCGCCCATTTTCGCTGGGGTCATTTTTTTGCGTTCGACCATTTTGCCTAATAGCTTGCTCGCTTCACCCATACCCAAATCTAATTGCTCAGATTTGATATCTTTCATGATGATAGGCAAGCCTTTGCTAGCGGCTTGATAAGCGATACCGCCGCCCATAATACCTGCACCTAGTACAGCAGCTTCATTGATTTCGTGTGCTTGTTTGCTGTGCTTTTTAGCAAGTTTTTTGACTAGTTGATCATTTAAGAACAGACCGACTAAGCTCTCAGCTTGCGGCGTTTTCGCGGCTTTAGCAAAGTAAGTGGCTTCTACTTCGATCGCTTTGTCACGTGGCAGATTCACGTGCTTTTCGATCGCTTCGATAGCGAGCGCTGGCGCTGGATACTGCTTTGGATTGGCTTTTGAGAAAATCATACCTTTAGCGCTATTGAACGCCATCGCTTGCTCAAGCTGGTTTAATTTAACAGGATTGAGCTTCTCTTCACGTTTGGCCTGCCAATCAAGCTCGCCTGAGATGCATTTTTTGACCAAATCGACAGCAGCATCTTGCAAGTCATCAGCGGCGACAGTAGCGTCAACTAAACCTAGCTTTAGCGCTTCGAGTGGTTTTTTGGGTTTACCTGTAGCAATAAGCTCTAAGGCATTATCAATACCGATGACGCGAGTACTACGCACCGTACCACCGAAGCCTGGGAAAATACCAAGTTGCGTCTCAGGCAGGCCGATGATAGCTTTTTCGCTCATCACACGGTATTCACATACCAAAGTCATTTCACAACCACCGCCTAACGCTGCGCCGTTGATAGCGGCAACTTTCGGGAATGGCAAGTCTTCAAAGCGATTGAAATTGTCATTGACTTTGACGCCCCAGTCTTTGATCTCATCTTCAGGTTTTTGGAATGAAGCGACAAATTCTGTGATGTCAGCGCCGGCGATAAATACGCCTTTGCTTGAAGTGACGATAAGGCCTTTAACATCGTCGGCTTTTTCTAAAGCAGTGACCGCTTCGCTAAGCTGTTTGTTAGTTTCCATGTCAAATTTATTAACGCTCTCACCTTCAGCATTAAAATGCATATTAGCAATGCCATCCTCTAGCATGCTCACGGTAATGCGATTTCCTTGATATACCATTTGAAACTCCTTGCTGGGTTATATGATTTATAGGGCTACAAAAGCTGATTGATACAATCAAAGCTTATTAAAAGTCACGTTTTTGAATGATTACTTTTCTGAATTGGTACGTTTTTGAATTAAAATTATCGTTGATAGTTATTAGTAAAAACCAATAATTAGTAAAAGACCAATAAAATGAAAGATCAGCTATTTAAGGTGATCTGTTAGAGCGTACAGCAATGTGTACTGCTATCAGCGCCCTTTAGCCTGTATCGACAATCAGTTTAGGGATTATAACCGCGACTGTCACAAGCTAAAGCCGGACTCGTAAGTCACTCTTAAATCTCTAATGGCCATTTACCTCTCCCTTAATATGCTTTATTTGTATAGCAGCACCCTAGAAGGAGCGGTTTTATAGCTCATCGTTATTGAGCGTTTAAGGGTTATATTATAAAAACATATTAGCGCTACGAATTAAATCATCAATACGTAACGAAAGCTTAGCCAATCTTGCGCAGCTGCTATATAAGCCGGTATCACTATCATGCTAAACTAAGGCCATTTTCACTCTTGTTATTTCACTTAGTCATTGGTAGCTTTATGTCTCTCCCCTCCACTCCGCATTTCGTTCCTTTTGACTCTTTTGAGCAGCTATCTAGCTCGTTACGCGTGCAATTAGCCGCAGATATTGAAGCGCTATTTACCTATGCTGATTTGCCAAGTCCTTTAGATGAAGCTTGTCGCTATGTGATGACAGGTGAAGGTAAGCTGGTACGGCCTTTATTAGTCGCCAGTGCTTTTGCTAGTGTGATCGCGACCTCTAATGATACCGCCTTGGCTGATGAACAAGCCGAAACTACAAGCGTAATAGAAGATAAACCAACAGGTCTAGCTGCTCTTTTGCGCCATGAAACTCATTATGATATGTGCCGAAGAGCAGCACTAGCAGTGGAGCTATTGCACACTTATTCGCTAGTGCACGATGATTTGCCTTGCATGGATGATGATGAGCTGCGCCGTGGTCAGCCCACCGCTCATATCGTCTTTACCGAGGCGACCGCTTTGCTAGCAGGTGATGTTTTGCAGACGCTGGCTTTTGAAGTACTGAGCGCCGAGATCGACACCTTTGCGCCTTTTAATGACTTGATAGCCAGTAAGCTTTTGGCCGTATTTGCACCGCGAGCGCGGCGGATGGTGGCAGGGCAAATGCTCGATCTCAATGCAGAAGCGAGTACAGGCATATCGCAAATGGATTTGGAAGCTATTCACCGTGATAAGACCGGCGCGTTAATAGAAGCGGCGCTGCTGATGGGCGGGATCTGTGCGGGTGCTACGGCGCCGCAACGTATAGCACTGCAAGACTGCGCTCAGTATATTGGTCTGGCCTTTCAAGTACAAGACGATATCTTAGATGTGACTGGTAATACCGATGATCTAGGTAAACCGGCTGGCAGCGATGAAAAACTAGACAAATCAACCTATGTCAAGCTCATGGGCGTCGACGCGGCCAAAGACTACGCGCAGTCGCTGTTTGCGCAAGGTCGCAGTGCAATACCTCGTGAATTAGGTAACAACAATGCGGTGTTAGCCGTTATTGAATGGCTTTGGCAGCGGAAAAAGTAAGGCCAAACTCATCATCGTGAGAACTAATAAAGAGTTTTAATAAGTAGTCATTATGAATAATAATTCTACTCCTACTATATATCTAGGCACTGGCGGTTATAGCGATACCGACTTGCTGGGTACGCTATATCCTCAAGGCACCAAAAAGACCGATTTCTTACGTGAGTACGCCCGTCAATACGGCGCGGTCGAGATTAACAGCACCTTCTACGCGCCTATCGGTCAAAAAGCCTTTGCCGGTATGATGGATAAAGCCTACGTACAAGCGGATAGTGAATTGAAGTTTGCGGTCAAACTGCATCAAGACTTTACTCATGCGCGCAAAGGGTCAGCGGAGCACGCGCAAGCTTTTCTGAATGCTTTGACGCCACTAATAGAAGCGGATTGCTTAGCGCCATTATTACTCCAGTTTCCGCATGGTTTTGATCGGACTCGCGAGCACAGGCTATATTTAGCTAACTTGGTCAGCTGGTTTGGCGACTATCCACTAGCCGTCGAGTTTCGTCATAACGCATGGCACACCCCGCAAGTGGTCGATAGCTTTAAACAGCAAGGTCTCATCTGGTGCAGCGTTGATTATCCTAAAGTCAGCGGTCTACCGCCGTCACGATTGATATTTACCGAGCGTACAGGGTATCTGCGCATGCATGGCAATAATCTAAACTGGTGGGATGCGATGAGCGCCGCCGACCGCCATGATTATCGCTACTCTGAGGTGGAGATGCAGGACTGGGCACAAGCGATTGCCAATCAGCGTCAGCATTTCGATACGCTATATATCTTCTTTCAAAATACCGTCAATGCGCATGCGTATTATAATATTGCGATGTTACGTGAGGCATTAGGTAAGTTTGGGTTTGAGGTGTTGTAGGGTTTGGTTAGTTTTATCAAAGTCTTACTGACAGTATAGTATTGTCCTAGCCGCTTATATTAGTAATGGAGGACACTACACTAATCCTCATTTCACCTCCAAAATCAAACCAAAAAAAAGACGCCTCTCAGCGTCCTTTTTTATTAATCAAATACTTGAGTTAAAGATTACTCTTCAACACCAGCATCTTGACCTTTATATTTTGCGTTGGCGTAGTCCCAGTTCACTAGCTTGTCTAGGAACGTGTCAACATAGTCAGGACGACGGTTACGATAATCGATGTAGTAAGCATGTTCCCACACATCACAAGTCAATACTGCTACTTGATCATGCGCCAGTGGGTTATCAGCGTTACCCGTCTTAGCAATAGATAGTTTACCGCCAACTTTATCAGCAACTAGCCATGCCCAACCTGAACCGAACTGTGAAGTGGCTGCGTTTTTGAACTCTTCACGGAACTTATCATAGCTACCGAAATCTTCTTCGATTTTGCCTTTTAGATCACCAGTAGGTTCGCCGCCACCGTTTTCTGGCGTCATGCAGTTCCAGTAGAAAGTATGGTTCCAAACTTGTGCCGCTTGGTTAAACATCGTTTGTTTGCTATCGTCTTTTGACGTGCCTTCGATGATTTCTGGTAGAGTTTTGCCTTCATAGCCAGAACCAGGTAGCAAGTCATTTAGCTTATTCACATAAGCAGCATGATGCTTATCATGATGATACTCTAGCGTTTCGGCACTGATATGTGGCTCTAGTGCGTCTTTGGCATAAGGGAGATCTGGTAATTTAATATTTGACATAGTTATTTTATCCTTGCTGTTTTAGCCAACGATTTATAGCATTAGACTCTACATAGTTTTAATTATAGAATTCGCTATAAAAGAGTAGACTAAGTTGGCTGAGTTTATTATTAGTGAATATGCAATGGTGCTTAAAGTACTTATGCACCTTGTTATAAATCTAAAAGTTATAACCCTAAAACGAGCTTAAATGACTCCGAGTTACTGTCTGTCCATTTTAAATCCGTTTTATGGATTTTAAATCGACAAGAGATGAACTCAGAAGGCATAAGCTGTAAGCTATAATTCACTGTAGCTTGTGAACTAGTATAACAACAGTCGTGGATGATATCCGTTACTGAATGTTATAGAGCGTTTGCTAATCATTATAGGCTGACTGATTACGCAGCATAAATTCTCAATTCTTGGATATATTTTATGAGTACAACGACTTCTCAAACGCATACACAGAGCTTAGCAAAGGATCAGTTCAGCGAATTTTTAGCACAGAATCAATGGGTGCTTGCTAGTAATAATAAAGGTAAATTAGCAGAGTTTGAGCGCTTATTTACAGCAGCGAATTTAGATGTCACTATTATTCCGCAGGATCGGCTAGAGATAGAAGATGCGATAGAGGACGGTTTAAGCTTCATTGAAAACGCGATTATCAAAGCGCGTCACGCTAGCCGCATTAGCGGTTTGCCGGCGATTGCTGATGACTCAGGCTTATGTGTGCCAGTATTGGGCAACGCACCCGGCATCTACTCTGCCCGCTATGCAGGCGAGCATGGCAATGATGCTAAGAACAACGCCAAGCTCATCACTGACTTGCAGCCTATTCGTGCGCAAAATCGCACTAATAATAAAGACACGCCGATCAAAGGACTGTTTGTCTGTGTCCTAGCGCTGGTCCGTCACTCTGATGATCCGCTACCTATTATCGCTCAAGGTCTATGGCAAGGCGAGATATTGGAAGCGCCTCACGGTCAGGGTGGTTTTGGTTATGATCCGCTGTTTTGGTTACCTGAACTAGAAGCAACGGCGGCGAGTTTGGACAGCACTCATAAAAACCAAATCAGTCATCGTGGGCAAGCGATTAAGCAATTATTGCAGCAATTATGAGGTTTTTGACATTCATTTATTGCTTTTAGGAAGGAATTTAGAGCAAATATACTATCAGGTAACAGATAGCTTTTACTTTAATTAGCAGATAGATTATACTGTTCTACTTTTAAATTTTATTGCTGCTCGACTTTAGCCCCTTTTGTTTGATAACTGACTGATTAAAAAAGTAATCAGGGTTTACGGACAGCGATAATGGTTATCAGCGCTAAGTATTTAAAGCTTAGTATTCTAAGCTGATATCTGCGATACCCTATTCATTCTAACGGCAATCGATAATTCGTTTATCTTCATCCATATATAAGCGCGATTGACTATTATTTAAATCATCTAAGGTGTAATTAACATGGCTACAGATTTACAAGTCACAACCAATAAGCTGTCTAACAAAGAAACACAACTGACCGTTAAAGTTCCTGTTGAAAAAATCCAAAATAAAGTCGAAGGTCGTATTCGCCAAGTGGCGAAAACCGCCAAAATTGACGGTTTCCGTAAAGGCAATGTGCCAATGTCGCATATCCGCTCACAGTATGGCGCGGGCATTCAGCAAGAAGTTATCAATGACGTTATCCGCGATACTGTCTTTGAAGCGATCAAAGAAGAGGACATCCGCGCGGTTGGTATGCCAAATATCGATGACGTCAAACTTGAAGATGACTTCTTAGTCTATCAAGCGACCGTTGAGATCTTCCCAGAAGTGGAAGTACAAGGTATCGATGAGATCGAAGTAGAGCGTCATACCGCCTCTGTAGATGATGCTGATGTCGATACCATGATCGAAAACCTACAAAAGCAGCGCCAAGAGTTCGTTGAGAAAAAAGGCAAAGCGACCAAAGATACTCAGGTCACTTTTGACTTTGAAGGCTCCATCGACGGCGAGAAATTTGAAGGCGGTAGTGCTGAAGATTTCAAATTAGTTATCGGTAGTAACCAGATGATTCCAGGCTTTGAAGATGGCATCAAAGGCATGAAAGCTGGCGAAGAAAAAGTCATCGATGTGACTTTCCCAGAAGATTATCAAGCTGAAAATTTAGCGGGTAAAGAAGCTCAGTTCAAAATCAACGTCAAACTGGTTGAAAAACCTAAGCTACCTGAGATTGACGATGAGTTCCTTGAGCTATTTGGCGTAAAAGAGGGTGGCATCGATAAGTTAAAAGAAGACGTGCGCAAAAATATGGAACGCGAAATCAAGAACGCGGCTCGTAGCCAAGTCAAGCAAGCGACTTTTGATGCACTACTAGAGAAGAACGAGTTTGATGTACCAAACGCGATGCTTGAGCAAGAAATCGACCGTCAGCGTAGCATGATGATGCAGCGTTTCGCTCAGCAGTTCGGCTCTAGCGCTGATAGCTTCGATAAAGATATGCTGCCAAATGAGCTGTTTGAAGAGCAAGCGCTACGTGCCGCTCGCCTTGGTATCATCGTCGCTCGCGTCATCGATACCAAAAACATCGAAGTCGATCAAGATCGCGTCGAGACTTTCATCAAAGAAGCGGCTGAAAACTACGAAGATCCAGCGGAAGTTATCGAATACTACACTAACGATAAGCAGCAACGCGCTAATATCGAATCAGTAGTCTTAGAAGATCAAGTCGTTGATTATCTCATCGAGCAAGGTAAAGTCACTGATAAAGAAGTCAGCTATCAAGACTTGCTAGCTGCTCAGCAACAACAGCAGCAAGCAATGTAATGAGTGAGAATTGCGGTCTTTGCGTATCAATGATTTATCATTATGGCATTGACTGATAACGGGATAATATAAACTGCCTCAACACCTCTGTTGGGGCATTTTTGTCAGTACCGTTTGTTTTAGACAGTGATGAATAGCTAGTTTTTTACTATCTTTGCCGCGCTGCCCTTGATAAATGACTACTGACGCCTTATTAATAGGGGACAATTTATCATTTGTGACGCTAGGCATTTACTATTACTCACTAAAAAAGTTACTATTGCTGCACTTTTTACTGAATAGCCCAGTTGCTTTATAGACTATAGTCGAATTACTTTAAAAGTGTCATAGCACTGCTGGGATGAATTTTACGCGACCTCTGTGATAACAGCACGCAAGTAAAATTTATACCAGTAGCGCGTTCAAATTTATAACAACTTTATTTTGAACTGACTATATTCACTCTATTCTAAAAACAGCTCTTTTTATAAAAACAGTTATTTTGTCTCTACCTTTTAATACTTATATTCCAATACTAGGACTTCCCTATGACAGATTATGATCGCATTACAGCCAATCCTCATTTCGATATGCTGATGAGCGCCCACGATCAGGTACAAAGTGCAGGCCAAGCGGCACAAGGCGCACTCGTTCCTATGGTGGTTGAGCAGTCCGCTCGCGGCGAGCGTTCGTTCGATATTTTCTCGCGTCTATTACGTGAGCGCGTTATCTTTTTGACTGGTCAAGTCGAAGATCACATGGCCAACCTTATCGTCGCCCAGTTGCTATTTCTAGAAGCGGAAAACCCGGATAAAGATATCCACTTATATATCAACTCTCCAGGCGGTTCTGTGAGCGCAGGTCTCGCTATTTTTGATACCATGAACTTCATCAAGCCGGAAGTCTCCACTATCTGTATGGGCGGCGCTTATAGCATGGGCTCATTCTTACTGGCAGCGGGCGAACGCGGCAAACGCTACGCCCTAGCCAATTCACGGGTGATGATTCATCAACCATCAGGCGGCGCTCAAGGTCAGGCGACTGATATCGAGATTAATGCGCGTGAAATCATCAAAACGCGTGCGCGTCTAAACGAGATTTTGGCTGAACGTACGGGCCAGCCTGTAGAGAAAATCGAGAAAGACGTTGAGCGTGACTACTGGTTAGATGCCAAGGAAGCCAAAGAATATGGCTTAGTCGATGAAGTATTAGAGCGTCGCCCAGCGGACCTAAAAAAATAGTCTGTTGTCTAGACAGCTATTAAACCAAAGAAATCGCCAAACTTCGTTTATCGCTAAGTTTTAAACCAGAAAAGTAAGATTTTAGGAGTGCCTCTACATGGCAAAAGACAAGACCCCGCAGTGTTCATTTTGCGGTAAAGCCAAAAATGAAGTGAAACAGTTAATTGCCGCTGATGATGCCAATATCTGTAATGAATGTATCGAGCTTTGTACAGACCTTATCGTAGACAGCGTTGACGAAGAAGAAACAGATGGCGAGCTAGATACCTCATGGGTCAATAAAAAGCTACCGACTCCTAAGGAGCTGCGCGCGAAGCTTGATGATTATGTTATCGGTCAAGACGCGGCCAAAAAAGCTCTGGCAGTCGCGGTTTATAACCACTATAAACGTCTCAAAGTGAGCCAAACCTTAGCTAGCGATAAGAAAAAAGCTAAGATCGGCGCGGATGATGCGATGGTTGAATTGGCGAAGAGTAATATCTTGCTAATCGGTCCAACCGGTTCAGGTAAAACCTTGTTAGCGCAGACTTTAGCGCGGTTATTAGATGTCCCTTTCGCTATGGCGGATGCGACAACGCTAACTGAAGCCGGTTATGTCGGTGAAGACGTCGAAAACATCGTCCAAAAGCTTCTGCAAGCTTCTGACTATGACGTTAGTAAAGCGGAACAAGGCATCATCTATATCGATGAGATCGATAAAATCAGCAAAAAAGGCGAGAACCTATCGATCACTCGTGACGTCTCAGGCGAAGGCGTTCAACAAGCGCTGCTCAAACTGATCGAGGGCACGGTTGCCGCTATTCCACCGCACGGTGGTCGCAAGCACCCACAACAAGAGCTGATCCAAGTCGATACTAGTAATATCTTAATTATCGTTGGTGGCGCTTTTGCTGGACTTGATAAAGTCATTCAGCAGCGTACTGAAAAAGGCGGTATTGGCTTTAATGCTGATGTCAGCTCAAAAGACGATAGCCGCCGTAGCTCAGATCTATTACAGCTAGTAGAACCGGAGGATTTAATCAAGTTCGGCCTTATCCCAGAGCTGATCGGTCGTTTGCCGGTTTTGGCAGCTTTAGAAGAGCTAGACGAAAAAGCGCTCATACAGATATTGACTGAGCCTAAGAACGCTTTGGTTAAGCAGTACGAGTATCTATTCGATATGGAAGGCGCTAAAATTACCTTTACCCAAAAGGCGCTTGATGCCATTGCCAAAAAAGCCATGGAGCGCAAGACAGGGGCACGCGGTCTACGCTCTATCGTCGAAAATGCCTTACTTGAGACTATGTACGAGCTACCATCGATGGAAAATGCTAAATCGGTCACTGTAGATGATACCGTCATCAACGAAGGCAAAATCCCCAAAATTGCTTAATTGGTTATCGGTTATCGGTTATCGGTTATCGGTTATCCTAAAGGTGTCTGGCATTATGTATGCTAGACACCTTTTTTTATGCTAAAAAATGACAGCTGCGTATACCAATGTGTTTCGGCTGTAAGCCTAAGCCGTGATAAGCTCATATAATAAATTATTATGTTTACCGTATTATTTTACTCATTTAACACTCGTGCTTTATACCTTATCATCACTCTCATTATTACAAAGGATTGTTAATCATGTTGAATTCCATGACTGCTATGACCTCGGCCCTGCGTCAACACTTGCCTGACTCCTTAAAAGCGCATTCTACAAATACTAGCAAAGATATCAGCGACTTCTATAAAGGTCACGTCGCCGCTATTACTGGTGCAGGATCGGGTATGGGCCGAGCGCTTGCCATCCACTTGGCCAAAATGGGCTGTGAGGTGGCGCTCTCAGATATCGGCGCAGAGCCGCTAGCTGAAACGCAAAAATTGCTCGAAGGTTTTGATGTCAAAAGCACTATTGCCGTCCTTGATGTCGCTGACAAAGATGCCGTTTATGACTGGGCGGATAGCGTCGTAGCAGACCATGGTAAAGTAAATTTTGTCTTTAATAATGCTGGCGTAGCGCTCTACTCTACCGTAGAAGGTAGTAGTTTAGAGGAGCTAGAATGGGTGATGGATATCAACTTTTGGGGCGTGGTTTATGGTACTAAGGCTTTTTTGCCATTGATTAAAAACAGCGTCAAGCTTAGCGAAACCGAAGCTAGTACTAAAAAGGATGATAATAAATTGCGCCAATTCAATGAACACGGTCATATCATTAATATCTCAAGCCTATTTGGCCTTACCGCTCAACCTTCACAGTCCGCTTATAACGCCAGCAAATTTGCGGTACGCGGCTTCACCGAGAGCTTGCGTCAAGAGCTAGATATTCAGCGCTGCGGTGTCTCGGCTACTTGCATTCATCCGGGCGGTATCCGTACTAATATCGCCAACAGCGCGCGCGGTAACGATAGCATCAGCGAGCTTGGGATGCGCTCTGGTCCAAGCGCTATTAGAAGCTTTAACAAATTCCTAAAATTTGATGCCAACGACGCGGCTTGGGTTATTCTGGAAGCAGCCGCCACCAATCAGCCACGCCGCTTGATTGGTAACGATGCTAAAATGATAGATGCCGTGCAGCGGGTATTCCCCAACCGTTATAGCAAAATACTTAATGATGTTAATAAGGTGAGTCGTAAACTGAAAAAACGTAACTCATCAAAATCTAGCAGTTCTTAGTTCGCCTGTTTGTTTAGTCCTCCATTTATCACAGAGTCAAAAAAACGCCTAAACTTTAAAGCTTAGGCGTTTTTTGTAGGTGAGAGGTTTGTGTATAAACGCTACTTATGACATTTGAGCTTAAGGCAACCTCATGTCACCCGCGACTAGCCAGCCTGACTTTCTCATCAGCCAAGCCACTAGTCCTGCAATAATAGCGGGTAATACAAACATCAATAAGATAATCGCTGTCCATAACTGTGTGGTGCTCATCAGCGCCTGTGAAGCCTCAATCACGCCAAACACCCCAACTAGTCCTGCCGTGCCCATACCCGCGCCCGTCGCCGTACAAGCCAGCTCAAACACCACAGTGGCGATAGGACCAACAACGGCACTAGCCACGATGGCCGGCAATAGAATAATGGGTTTTTTCAATACATTTGGAATTTGCAGCATACTAGTACCAAGGCCTTGCGAGATGACACCGCTAAAGCCATTGTCCTTAAAGCTTGCGACCGCAAAGCCAATCATATGCGCCGCACAGCCGACCACCGCCGCGCCGCCGGCGAGGCCGCCAAGACCAATCGCGATACAGATCGCGGCGCTAGAGGTTGGTAGCGTCAGCAAAATACCGACGATGACCGCAATGACGATACCCATTAAAAAGGGTTGCAGCTCAGTCGCAGCCTGTATGCCTTGACCGACCGCATTCACCGCGACAACTACTGGCGGGTTTAAAAAAGCGCAAACTGCCCAAGCAACAGTACAGACCGCTAAGGGTACAAGCAAGATATCTAGTTTAGTCTTACCAGAGACCCAAGTACCCGCTCGATATGCAAACACTGAGGCCAAATAAGCACCAATAGGATTGCCGGGTAGAGCTAAAAAGGTCGCGGGACCTGACTCTTGTGCGGTAAACAACGTCCCTGACATAAAGGCTTCGGTATGCGCGCCAAGCATACCGGCGACTAAGCAGCTGAGCATTACTAGCGTCGGCGCTTTGAGATAGTAAGCAATACCTACGCCTATCCCTGCGCCCATCAACACAGAGGCGAGTTTGCCGATAGCCATCAGTGCTGGAATCTGTAACCAGCCGCCGATTTGCGAGATGATAAGTCCAGCGATTAAGGTAACAAACAGCCCCAAGGCCATACCAGTAAAAGCATCGATAAAGTATTTTTGAAAGAATGATTTGATCATGCTATTTGACGCTGTCGTCGTCTCAGCTGAGTTCATTGTTAAGCTCTCATTGTCAATTGATAAAGGGAGGTAGTCTTGCTGATTGCCATCAGCTCAGATAATCCATGACTAAAATATTTTCTTGCAAAATACCTCTTGCTTAGTTCACTCCTCAAAAAAATAGCACAAAAAAAGCGTCAATGTGACGCTTTTCCTTAATAATAAAGAATTCTCGCAACTATCGACGCTGCTCAACGATAATAGAGTCGATGCCGTTGTTTTGTAAGCGCTGCTGTGCACTAGTGACCGCCTGACGATTATTCATTGGACGTGAAATCACCTGATAAATAGGTAAGCCATTGCCGGTCGTGTTTTTGACGACTCTAGCATCCACCCCTGCCATCAACACTTGCGCGCGGCGGCGATCCGCCTCATCAGCATCGCCAAAGCTATTGATTTGTAGAATGTAAGTGGAGGCTGGCGCTTTTTGTACTGTCGCTGTGCCACTGCCAGCCGCTATATTCGTATTGTTTGCTCTGTTGCTATTAGGAGATGTAGGCGCGGTACCGTCGTAAGTCGCATTTTCTTCTACTATCGTAATCTCATTATCGGCATCGCTGTTATTAGCTGCTGAGCTGCCACTCGGTTCAATCGTTGTGTTTTCAGAGATACCCAAATTGCTATTATTATCAGCACTAGCCTCAGGCTGAGTCACTACAACGTCAGCCTCGAAGTCATCCGTAGCACCTAAACGATCATTCTCTACTCCGCCGATATCTTCATCAGGAATGGTCGCCATCTCTTGGTTAGGCAGAATGTCATAAAACTCATAATCTGCATTGTCAGTGTCCGTCTCCACTCGCTGCTGTATCTGCCGATCAGAATCAGCCGCGGTTTCACTCTCGGCAGGACTAAAATTAAACAATGGCGAGAGGTACAAAAACACCCCTATCATAAGCGTCAATATCGCGCCAACGAACATCCACAATAAGCCTGATACGCTACTTGACTTACGTTTTTCAGTGGCGCCTCTAGGTTTTTTGGCTAACATGGATTGGTTTCTCCCTACTGAGTTGATATAAGACTACATTGATATCAGTATAACGTATTCGCTTACATGCTAGAAGGTGCAGTCAGCCCTAAAAGATTTAGGCCATTAGCCAGTACTTGCCGAACTGCTTTAGACAAGCGCAGGCGTGCCTGCATCATATTTAGCTCATCGGCACTTGGTGTCGCCCCTGAAGTCAGGCTCATAGGCAAGATACGATTGGTGTCATACCAGCCGTGGAACAGCGCTGCTAATTCTTTTAAGTAGTTGGTCAAGATGTGCGGCTCATAACCCGTCGCTGCCCGTAATAAAGTCGCAGGATAAGCGGCTAATAGCTTAATAAGCGCTTCTTCACTTGGCGCGCTAAGCAAGTTTTGCTGCGCCGCGCCAACGCTGTCATCGACGCTCAGCCCGCTAGTCTGTAGTTTTTCTAATACGCGGCAAACGCGAGCGTGCGCATACTGAATGTAATACACTTGGTTGTCTTTGCTTTGTGATTTGGCCAGCTCTAAATCAAAATCTACGTGCACCTCAGGCTTACGCGCCACATAATAAAAACGCGCCGCATCATTGCCAACCTCTTCGCGTAGCTCACGCAGCGTCACAAACTCACCAGAGCGCGAAGACATCTGCACTTTTTCACTGCCACGCCATAGGGCGACAAACTGCACTAATACTACATCCAAGCGCTCAGCATCTATACCAAGCGCTAATAGTGCGGCTCGTACTCGCGGTACGTAGCCATGATGATCCGCGCCCAATACATCAATCACTTTATCAAAACCGCGATCGAATTTATTCTTATGATAGGCGATATCAGAGGCAAAATAGGTGGTTTGGCCATTAGCACGGCGTACTACGCGATCTTTTTCGTCGCCAAAATCTGTGGATTTGAACCAAATATTGCCGTCTTGCTCATATAGATGGCCTTTTTCCTGTAACACTTGCAGTGCCGGCTCGATCTCATCAGTGATCGATCTCTCGCTAAACCAGCGCTCATAACGCACGCCAAAATCGTTCAAATCGTCTTTAATATCAGCCAAAATGCCAGTCAGCGCGGCATTAAGAAACAGCTCATAATTCTCGCCCAATAAGCGTTTGCTATTAGCAATCAGCCCATCAATATGCGCCTCTTTATTGCCTGAGATCAGCTCTTTGTCACCGTTAGCAGTGATATCATACTTAGCATCTGCAGTAACGTCTTTAGCGACCTCTGCAAAAGAATGCACGTAACTATCGCCATGCTGCGTCTTTACGGTTTCGGCGATATCACGGACATAGTCGCCTTTATAAGCGTTAGACGGGAAAGCCACACTCTCGCCGTTCGCTTCTAGATAGCGCAAATAAGTACTCGTCGCTAAGATATCCATCTGCCGACCGGCGTCATTGACATAGTATTCACGGGTGACGTCATAACCCACTGCTTCGAGCAAATTAGAAACACTCATGCCAAAGGCTGCGCCGCGACCATGACCAACGTGTAAGCTTGAGGTTGGGTTAGCGGAGACAAACTCCACTTGCACCTTTTGCCCTGCAAACTGATCACTGAGACCAAAACGATTTTGCAGCGTAAAAATATCTTCTAAAACTGCAAACTTAGCATCGCTATTTAGAAATACATTAATGAAGCCAGGCCCGGCGATATCGACTTGGCGGATATCTTGGTTTTCGGGTAGCGCGTTAACGATTTGCTCTGCTAAAGCGCGCGGATTACTTCTAGCGGCCTTGGCAGCGGTCATCGCAATGTTGCTGGCAAAATCGCCGTGACTAAGGTCTTTAGTACGGGTGATTTGGCTATTATTCTGCCAATCAGCAGGCAATACGCCGCCTTCTTTTAGAGTTTGGACAGCATCCTCAAACAGGGCTGCTAAAGTATCAATTTGGGCTTGTGACATAAGGGTATAAACTCAGATAAATATGACGAAAAAGTGATAACCCGTAAATATAACAATCTTTGCAGGTTATTGCATCATTATTGATAAAAATAGCGCTAAACAGCCACAATTTATGGCATCTAAGGACTAGGGCGTGTTGAATGTAGTAATACTGTCATATTGCCAACCGCAAAAGTTCATATCAAAACCGTTCCACGTTATAATATGGCTTTTATTTTTATTGCACTTAAATTGCACTTAAGGAAAAAAGTATGTTCGCCATTGCTGCTAGTACGGTTACCAACTGGGGACTGTATATATTATTGCCCGTATTTATCGCTTTCTTATTTTTTATTATTTGGGACCTTTCTAAAAAATCTGACGCAGGGCGCGCGGGAACCTTTTGGATGTTTTTAGCTTTAGGCGCAGGTTTTATAGGGTTTATTATCAAAGTTTTAGTCGAAGTTGCTTTTGAAAAATGGTTTATTGGTTAGGCTCAACCACTTCACTGACATAAGTGGGCATGCTCCAAGCCCCACTAGCTTCTATTAAGCGACACATGCCAGTAGTCAATTCACTAGACAGCACAAAACTTTTGCCATCCCAAACCCAGTTAGACATTGACCAACAGTCGCCTAATCCACGACCTTTATGCGCGGAAAATATCTCACCTTCACTATACTCTGAACCAGATAGAGTAATTAATTCAGGTTTACTCGGTTTGTCGTTATCTAGCAACCAATAACCATGACCAAAGTTGTAGGCCCCCGTCCAGCATGGGTGGCGAGCCAAGGTATAATTCCTATCAATAGCTATAAACTGCCAAACTTTATTGTTTTTATCGAACCAGCTTTGATCTGAGGTCAGCACGTTACAATCGGTGCGCGCTTCGTTATCAAGAGTCGCTATTGCCCACTTATCAATATTCTCTTGAAAATAGCTCAGTGTTGATGGGGTAAGTGGTTTGTTATCTTCGTCAGAATAAGCAAATGCTTTTCTGATAATAGGTTTTGCTTTAGCAGATTTAGGAATTTGCCGATTGGGATTAGTTTTACTGACTAAAGCTGAAGACGTTCCTACCCGGCCCTGAACATCATCTAGTTTTAATAACACAGCCGCCATACCCTGATCAGATATTTGCCATTGATACGCGCCTTTTTTAAATACTACTTTGCTATTTTTTCGCGCCTGTTTGATAAGTTGGGCCGTTTGCGCATCGGTCAACCCCCTAGCGCTACTCCCATCTACTGGCGGCTTAATGGCTCCATAAAACTTATCATTTAGCCATAGCTCAATAGAATTATTCTTACCTTCAATTTGAGCGATTATCTCGTCTGATGACTCCAAATAGTTTAATACCACTTGTGTACTTGGTATTTTATCACCTGCCGCTACGGTCATCAAAATACTACCGCGCCATTCAGCACTCTCATCAGTATAGCCGGCAGCACGGCAAGTCAAAGTATTGTCACAGACCACATGCCAGTCATCACTTACAAAACCGCTGCCATGGAATGGGTCGCCATAAGCGTCTGCAGCTAGAGCGGGAAAGGAGAAAAAACTGGCCGTCATCACAGCTATAGCTATTTTCACAATATATCACCCCTATCTTTGTAGGCTGCATTGCATGCCTCCTCATAGTTTGACTGGTATTTAAAAAGCACCCTACGCTTCGAGCCTTTGCAAAATGATAAGATTACCTTCTAGCTATGATCGTCGCGCGCTTCGGCGCCGGATAACCTTCAACCGTTTTGCTAGGATCATTGGGGTCAAGGAAATCCGTGAGCGATTGATAAGTCATCCACTCGGTCGCTCGCTGTTCCTCTATTGTAGTCACATCGACATCCACGCAGCGCACTTCATTAAAGCCAACCTTTTCTAGCCAGCCTATTAGTGCATCTACTGAGGGCAAGAAATAGACATTATTCATCTGTGCATATCTATCGTGCGGCACTAGTACCGTATTGGCATCACCATCGATCACTAAAGTCTCAAGTACTAACTCGCCACCTTTTACCAGCTGTCCACGCAGCTGCTGTAAATGCTCAAAAGGTGACTGGCGATGATAAAGCACCCCCATGCTGAACACGGTATCAAACAGTTGACTGCCTTGGTCGCCACTGGCAGGCAACGCCTCTAGTGGCACTGGAATATAATGAGTTCGGTAATTGTCAGCATTCCCCACAAAATGCCGAATCGCCATAAACTGATGATAAAACAAACACGATGGATCGACGATGATAACCGTCTCTGCGCCCGCCCCTGCCATACGCCAACCGTGATAACCAGAGCCGCCACCGACATCAAGGACACGCCTGCCTTTCAAAGGACTCAAATGCGGAGCCACCCGATCCCATTTCCAATCGCTATGCCATTCGGTATCTATCCGAATGCCTGCTTCATCGTCACCAATTTGACCGCCAATATAAAAAGGCCCTTTTCGCCAAGGCATCAATTGCTTGAGTAACGCGGTAATTTGCTTATGTTCGGAGTCACTAAGCTCGCTATTCACCGTAATAGCTGAACTATTCAAATCAACGCTATCAGCAGCAATAGTCGGCAATCGTGTCACGGAGGACTGATAAGCTGGCGCATGCGCGTAACTACGCTTATCCTTGATAGCCGTTAGCCACTTAGGCAGTAGCGCCAACCATTCGTAAGCCACCGGCTGCGTCTCAGCGATGGTCAACAAGGTTAAATACAGTTCACGTTCAGCGTTGACAATAGTGTTGTTGGTCATAGAAATTTCAGTTTTCGTTAGATTATAAGTGGCTAGATAATAGTTATAAAAGGAAGAACAAAGATAAAAAGATTGGCCTCAAGCTTAGCGTTCTTTCATAGTCGTGAAATCTGCGGGGCATGGGTGATTTATTTTTAAGGGTTTGTTCAAAAACTACTTAAACGCCACAATCGACACAAAGTTCAAAAACTGAAACCAAGTCAAATGCCTTGCAAACCCTACTTCGCTTAAACGCTGATGGTGCTGATCTAGAGTATCGGTAATCAGCACATTTTCCAGCGCGTTACGCTTACCGCTGATCTCCATCTCGCTATAACCATTAGCGCGTTTAAAGTCATAATAACGCTCGACCAACCAAGCATCGTATTGCTCATCTATAGCATGAGTCTTCTCCGTCAATACTAAGATACCGCCCTCCTCTAGCGCGTTATATATCTTCTCTAGCACCGCGACTCTATCCCCAGCAGGCAAGAACTGTAGCGTGAGATTGAGAATAACCATATCGCAAGGCTCAAGCTCGATATCGCGAATATCGGCGGTAATCACTTCGATATCATGCTCGGGGTAATTATCGCTTAGCAGCTTCTCTGCTTCACTAGTCATCGCAGGCGAGATATCGACCGCCTTAATCTGTAAATCTGACGACGCAAACTCGCCCGCTAGCGCCATCGTTGCCCCGCCAAGCGAGCAGCCCAAATCATAAATACGGCTAACCCGTTGACCCTCACTATTCTGTTGACGATACTTGCAATGACGCCGCGCAAAGAGTGGCAGCATAGCGAGTACTTGACCATAACCGGGCACACTACGGCGAATCATGTCAGGGAAACAGGCGACCACTTGCTCATCAAAGGAGAAGCGTGCGACTTTATCTAGTGGCGTGGTAAAGGGCCTATCAAATAAGGTATCAGGCTTAACATTAGCTTCGATATCAGTTTTTGGAGAGGGATTAGATTGACTCATGGAACGGCTCATTTAGCAAACAGTTTGTATAGTAAGACATTTAGCAAAAGCCCATTATAACATTACTGTTTGTTACTCATAGCTCAAAGCCTGCTTGTTATCCTAAATAGGTAAAACTAAGCTTTGTAAGTACATAGTGAAAGTCGCAAAATAGGCTTAGTTTAAATCATTAATAATAGGAAATATTATGCAAACAATTATCTTAGGTGGTGGCTGCTTTTGGTGCACCGAATCGGTATTTTTATCCGTAAAAGGCGTCCAGTCTGTGGTTTCAGGCTATATGGGCGGTGAGGCGGCAACTGCCAACTACGGAGCCGTCTGCGGCGGTAATAGTGGTCATGTGGAAGTCATAAAAATAGAGTTTGATGACTCAGTATTGCCGCTAGAAGTGCTGCTCGATGTGTTTTTCGCGACTCACGATCCAACGACTAAAGACCGCCAAGGCAATGATGTCGGTAGCCAGTATCGCAGCATAGTCTACTACACGGATGAAGCACAAAAACCAACCGTTGATCGTACGATTAACAAACTGCGTGATATGGGCGTCAACGTCGTCACCGAAGTACATCCTGCGGTTGAATTCTATCGTGCAGAAGAAGATCATCAAGACTTCTTTAATAGAAACCCTAGTCAAGCTTATTGTAACTTTGCTATCCCTCCAAAGCTTGCTAAGCTACGTCAAGAGTTTAAAGAGTACATGGTCGCTTAGACAGTCGACGTTATTTTTGTAGGTGCTAAAGCCAAGTGTGATTACGCTTGGCTTTTTTGTGCTATTTAGCGTTATCATAATGACAATGATAACGACCTCTAATGCCGTCATATTAGTAAACAGGTTAAGGAAATAGAATATGCAAGCTGATTTTTGGCAATCGCGCTGGATCGAGGGTCGTATTGGCTTTCATAAGTCTGAGGTCAACCCCTTGTTGCTCAAGCACTTTCCGGCTCTAAATCTCGCAAAAGCCAGTCGCGTACTCGTACCGTTAAGTGGTAAATCGATAGACATGGCTTGGCTGGCACAGCAAGGGTATGATGTCATTGGTGTTGAGCTGGTCGAATCTGCAGTAGAAGAGTTTTTCGCTGAGCAAGGTATGACTCCGAAAATTAGTCGGCCTACCGATAATGACACTATTAAATGCTATCAAGGTCAGCTATCAGGGCGGACGATTGAGCTATGGGTAGCAGATATCTTCGCACTAACGGCTGACAACATAGGTCAAGTTGATGCAGTGTATGATAGAGCCGCCCTGATTGCCCTACCGCCAGATATGCGCCCAAAATATAGCGAGCAGATACGTAAACTGAGCGTCAGTGTTGATAATAAAAACGCCCCACAATTACTTATTACGCTTAATTATGATCAAAGTCAAAAGGACGGTCCACCGTTCTCAATTAGCGCTGAGCAATTGCAGCACTACTATAGCGATACTTATCAGCTCACTGAGCTTGAGCATAACCCTTCAACCTTAAATGCTAATGCCGCACTGAGCGTCACTGAGCATGTTTGGTTATTAACGCCTACCGTTAATGGATAATAGGCCTTAAAATAGAGTCGTGATATGAAAATCATCGTGTTACTAATGAGCTTAGCGGCATTTTTACTAGTGACGCTACCTGGCCCCCTTTATAAATCTGGCATTGTTGAGTTGGGGACTGCTTTTGCGGGTTTTAAGTATGCAGTTATCGCTGGTATAGCGGCGTTGGTATTACTTATCATGCAGATGCTATTTAAGCGAAAAACGGTGACTTTTACTAGTGCGGCGGTCGCGATAATCTTCTCTCTAGTCGCTATCATTATGCCTTTGTGGATGATGAGTACGGCCAATAATGTGCCTGCTATCCACGATATTTCAACCGACATAACGACGCCACCTGAGTTTGTAGCGATTGCGCCGCTACGTGCTGATGCTCCTAATCCAGCAGCATATGCGGGTATTGAGACTGCCAAAAAACAACGCGAAGCTTATCCTGAGCTGCAAACTTTGCAGTATTCACAGTCCAAAGCAGAGCTAGTAGCCGCTGTTGAGCAGGCCTCTAATAATCTAGGCTGGAATTTAGTCAATAGTGATGAAAAAGACGGGCTGATTGAAGCGACCGATGCGACATTATGGTTTGGGTTCAAGGATGATATCGTGGTGCGTGTGCAAGATACTGGTGATGAGCGCTTAGTCGATATTCGCAGTAAATCAAGAATGGGCAAAAGTGATTTGGGTAAGAATGCCGAGCGTATTGGCAACTTTATTCAGGAATTGGATATCGTTTTGAGTCAGTAGTAGGTCGGTTAACTTTAGTCATAGCGAATATAGGCTTATGATGGTCTCTAATAAAGCGATTATGCTAGTCATTAGCGTCATACGAATGACCATTATTCTTAGCCGACTTCAATGCCAACCTCTCCTGCATCCTCACCCTCCTGTCAGCTTATCGTAACCAGGCCATGCTAGTGCTTTTCTTTATTATCGATATTAGTTACTCTAACTAAATCTTTGATTTTATGCTCTGCTTTTCACCTTTACAGGATATCTCCATGCGTTTGAATAAGCTCTCTACCCTCTCCCTGTTGACCGCTGCTATCAGCCTCAGTCTTGCCAGCACCGCGCAAGCCGCTAAGCCACCGGCTCCCGACCTATCTAATAGCGAATTTCAGCAGTGCCTAGATGGTCTCAAAAACTCTAGTAAATTTCGCAGTGTAGACAGCTTCACCTTTAATAACTATCGTCCGACTCAGCCTGATCCGAGTGTGATTCAATCGCTGAACTATCAGCCTGAATTTCAAAAAGACGTTTGGGATTATTTATCCGCGCTAGTGGATCGTGAGCGGGTCGAGGACGGTATTCGCGCCAAGCGCCAATGGGGCGACACCTTGCGCCAAATCGAGTCGCGTTATGGCGTCAAGCCTGAGCATGTATTGGGGGTATGGGGTGTTGAGTCCAACTTTGGCCAGACTTTAGGCAAAAAGCCTTTGTTTGAGTCTTTAGCGACGCTATCCTGTTTTGATCGTCGCCAAAGCTACTTCCAAGGTGAGTTTGCCAATGCGCTCAAAATCGTCCAACGCGGTGATATCGCACCAAGTGATATGACGGGCTCATGGGCGGGGGCGTTTGGGCAGACGCAGTTTATGCCGAGCACCTTTTTAGAATTGGCGGTCGATTTTGACGGTGATGGTCGTCGCGACCTCGTCAATAGTGTCCCCGATGCGCTAGCTTCAACAGCTAACTTTTTAGACAACCGTGGTTATCGCACAGGCGAGCCTTGGGGTTATGAAGTCAAACTTCCTGATGGTTACTGGGCAGCATCAGACCGTAAAAATAAAAAATCGATAAGCCATTGGCGTAATCAAGGGCTGACGCTCGCAAACGGCAGCCCGCTACCTTATGATTTAGATAGCGCCGGCTTATTATTACCCGCAGGCATCGACGGTCCTGCTTTTTTAGTCGGTAAAAATTTCGATACTTTCTACTCGTACAATGCTTCAGAAAACTATGCCTTAGCAATTGCGCATTTATCTGATTTGATTACCCGTGAGGACAGTAACAAAACTGACTTTATCACCGCTTGGCCGACCGATGATCCGGGTATCAGCCGTCAGCAAGCAAAAGATATTCAGCAAGCCTTATTAGACGCAGGCTTTGATATTGGCGGAGTTGACGGCATTATCGGCGACAATACCCGCACCGCCATTCAGCAGTATCAAACCAGCCACGGTGTCTTTCCTGCCGATGGCCGGGCCGGCCAGAAGTTTTATCGTACCATTATTGGTAATGCTGCCCCTAACCAAAATCAGTATAGCAACCAATACAGCCAGCCAGTAAATAATCAGTCAAACAATAGCCAGCCTCTAAATCCGGCAGCTGCCGATCGTATGGGGCAACTGATTCAACAGCAAACGGCCACGCCTAATGTTTATTCTTCGCAGCCCTCTGTGCAGCGCTCTATTCAACCGGCCGATTCTGGAAATATCCGCTATCGCCGAGTGACCAATAGCGATGGTAGCGTACGCCTTGAGCGCATCAACTAAGTCATACTAGACTTTAGAAATTACATCAAAAAACCACATCAAGTTGATGTGGTTTTTGTTTTAGCTATTAGTTATTAGTTATTTTGCTTTATACATATTTTGGTTTATACAATAGGCGGTGGATTAGGTTCACCATTATCACCATTCCAGTTTTCGCGGGCTTTGTCATCGAGATCAGCGGGCGTTTTTGGCTCCCACTTGCCGTTTTCTTTCCAGGTGTCATCGCCCCAATCCTCGTCTTCTTCTTTTCTATCTAGATCTTTATAGGCTTGGCTTGGATCGATACCGCGGCGCTTCATATCAGCCACTTGCTCTTCTAGGGTGCGAAACTGATCGGCATCATACATGGCTTTTTCTAACCCATCAATTTCATGTTTTAGTTCATCATTTTTAGAGTTACTCATTACGCTCTCCTTAATCGAGTGAATAATTTACAAAATATGCTCTATAAGACTAAGTTCCATTAAACAGCAATCAGACCTAATTTTATTTTTCTTATTCATTCATGGTAGTCATGTATTAACAGTCATTGGTTAATAGTAGTTATTTCGTCTGCTAGTACTTTCTATTATTATGAATATAAGCAAGTTTAACAAGCGTTGACACGTATGCTTTGTATTACGAAACGTAGTCCTGCTCGACTCCTTAAAAGCTAAAGGGTTTTTTTATAGGGATAGAGATTTTTAATAGAAAGTAGGGTTTTAAGCTTACGCCTATAAACTGCGTGTACTAATCTTGAGCAGAGGATTGCTGTCCATTGTTGTTGCTAGTTTTATTTTCTACTAGTAATTTTTTGGCATAAAAAGTCAAACTCCAAAGCTCTTTGGTAGAGCGTATCTCAGAACCAGAGCTCTTTATCTGAATCCAGTTGGCGGCTATCAGTAGTCTTTGTAGCTTATCTAAATCACTTTTTATAATTTGACAGCGAGCAACAGCATGAACTTTAGGCATGAGCTGTTTGATATCACCCTCAGCCTTAGGCGCAATCAACCGGTTGAATTGACTTTGCAGACCATAACTTGAAAAAAAATCTGGCATCCCTCCTAAAGCAAATAAAACGTTTTGCCAAGTGATTGACATAGTCATTATCACATCCGTTAAGTTACCATCCTCGTAGGCCTGAGCACTGTACTCGATATCAAGAGACTCGTTTAGATCAATCGTTGTAGTGACACTATCGCTAGCTTCATAACTGTTATTAGTCTGATGGCGAGCATTTGCTAGACGACTCGCTTGAGGATTTAAATTTCCGTGGGTGTTCACCGCCGTTTTGCTGACAAGGTCTCTAGCATTTATCCACTCTGCCGCTAAATTCGACTTTTCTATCATATTGGCGTGCATGCTGCTTAATAGCTGCTTAATATCAGTATTATCATCATAATAGTGCACTTCATTCTTTTTTTGTTCTACTATACGAATAAAGGCTTTGAGCGACTCACTGAGCTCGTCAGGATCGTAATGTCTTTTTATGAGCGTCATCATAGGCTTGACTCGAGCCTTAGCATTGAAATAACTCAGATGCATTTGACTAAACCCCGTATTCTGCACTGCTCCGTAACTATCGCCAATCACCATCAGCACATAATCACAAGCATCAACGCATTGTCGACCGTATAAAGCCGATTGTGATAAATGGGTTGAGAGATCGTAAGTCAAAAACGCGCGCGATTGAAAAAATACCGCCAAACTGTCCAAAATCAGTGGCTGACTATGGGCAACGCAGATAACATGAATGTGATATCGACGGTTTGGCAAAGTGACCTCTACAGTATCTGGCTATGCTCATGCTCGTATTTTGTCTAAAACATGGCTTTGTTATTATTATTGATTTATCCTAACACAATACTGTTAAGCGTTTTTAAAATACTGAAGCGGGTTTGCAGATAATGGCTCTAGCGTTAAGCGACGTATTGAATATTGACCTGCTTACCCAGCAGCCGCTCAATAACCTGACCCAAATTATCGTCATATTTACTAGTATAAAGCCGCAATGGATTATCCATCCCTGTCTTGTCTGATGCCGCCAGCATGCGCTTTTCTATTAATAAAGAGCGCACTCGAGCAGCGATTGCTTGCCCCGAGTCTACAACCGTTATTGGCAGCTTTTGCTCACGAATCTCTTGCAACAAAAATTCCTTAAAAAAAGGATAATGCGTACAGCCCAGTACTAAATAGTCGATATCGTCATCGGCCAACTGCTGGAGCTTTTGCCGCAAGCGAATAGCCGTTGGCGAGATAATTGGCATCCCTGCCTCTACCCATGGTACTAATTCTGGATTGAAATATTTACTCACTGCTATATGGTTAGGCTCGGCTATCTCAGCGATGACTTGATTGAGTAAAGTGCCCTCAAGGGTCGCTTTGGTTGCCATAACAGCGACTCGGCCGCTACGACTGCCTAATACCGCAGGCTTGAGCGCTGGTACTAACCCTACGATAGGTATCTGCGGATAGCATTCGCGGGCTATCGTTAGCGCGTGCGCAGAAGCGCTGTTGCAAGCGATGACGATAAGTTTGCAGCCTTGCTCATATAGCCACTGCACTGCCGTTAGCGTCAAATCTTTGATATCTTGGCTGTCGCGATTGCCGTACGGGACGTGCTTGGTATCTGCATAATACAAATAACGCTCGGCAGGTAGCTGCTGAGCTAAGTGTAGATACACTGACAAGCCACCTATGCCTGAATCAAAGACGCCTATTGGTGCTTCACTTAGATCATGACTTAAGGTGCGATCTGGCGCGTGATTTAAGGTCGCGTTTGGCGCATTGTCTATAGTGCAAACATCGCTCTGCTCGCTATCAACTACTGATTGGTGGTTATTTTTGGACATATCATTTTTATAAATAGTATCATTGATAATGAGCTTTAGACCGATAGCTATAGCATCGTCATTTATAGGCTCAAGTTGACTCATAGCTTAACTGCCATCGCTTATCTGTATCTTATAGCTGATTCACTTCCAAACCTATACAGTGCTACTGCAATGGATTTTGCGCAGCATCGAACAGTGCGAAGCGCACAACAAGCAAGGAAAATTTGTACCAGTAGCACGACAATAGTAGCGTATCGATTTTCTTTCGAATTGACTATAACGCATGAATACACTGATAAGTTTATGAGTATATACTAGATGCCAATACTTTATGTTCAATCTCGACAAAATATAGCTAATAGAGGATGAAATGATTTTTAGGTCTGGCAAATATCACTAAAAAACTTTGAAAGCTGGAAATGAACTAAAATTAGCCGCTATAGTTTAGGGGCTATATACAGAAGCTATCTACTTAACTATTCATTATCAGGCATGGAGAGCTGATACTCTTGGCCTCCACTTTGTAATGTCAAAATAGTCATTCCTGCTTGCTCGCTCAGCGTACCAATTTCGGTTAAATGATAAAAAGCATTGCGACCGATAAGCGCCTCTAAACCATTACGGACCATCATATAAGGCCGAACTTGTCCATCGGCATTATTATGGGTGTGAGAGTTGTCTTTGCTATCAGCGTGAAAAGCCCGGAGCGCTATAGGATGCTGCGAATCTAGTCGAACGATATCACCGGTTGAGGTACTAAATTCAAGCCAGCTCACCCCTTCCTCGTTGACGATACCGACATCGTTGATGAGCAGCGGCGCATCTTCGACTGCAATACGCAATTTCTGTACTGGTGTTTTTAAAAAATACTCCGTCTTGCCGTCTTGGTCTTCTTTCCATAAAATGGTTGCGAATAGACTGACTAATGACTCACGCGTCATATGTGTCCCCTCGTGCCACCATTCACCATTAGCTTTTATGACAAGATCCATATCCATGACTTGTTCAGGATGCCATTTTTCTAACGGCGGTATACTACGACCTTGACGTGTTCCTGCTGATGACTTTAAATAGTGGCTAAGCGCCTCCATATTACTTAAGTCTGATGGCATATCCTGCATAGCCTTAGCGGTATCGATAGCATTTTTTTCATCGGATTTATGACGACTATCCATAAGGCAGTTTCCTTGTTAGCGATATATTATTAGTTAAAGTTTGCTGTGTATAATTGAGTGATTCATTTTAGTTTTAGGTCAAGCAACTTAACGTCTTTATATTCATGATAGGGTTTAAGCCTCACCTTAACATTGATGTCCATAAATGCGTATCGTGTTTGTGGTGTTTTTCTTTTATAATGAGTAACGATTTTTTTGAACCGGTTGTGTGAGCGTCCATTCAATTACGATCACAAAGACAGCTTTATCGAGTAGCCCAATATCTTAGGCAGTGAATAGAGCAAGCCTTATTAAGTGACGATGCGAATACTGTCCTGAGATAAGCCACTAAGAATTTAGGAGTAGGTATGCAAGAGCAAGACAAGCAAGCGCCAGTTTTAGATGCAGAATCTGATATCACTAATGAGGTGGTAACGACAGAAGCTACTGAAGTAGAAGCGAATTCGGTGGATAAAGCAGAAGTAGTGGAAGAGCCAGTCACCGAAGAAGCGGTTGTAGAAGAGCCCATTGCTGAAGAGCCAGTCACCGAAGAAGCGGTTGTAGAAGAGCCCATTGCTGAAGAGCCAGTTGTCGAAGAAGAACCCGTTGCTGAAGAACCAGTGGTCGAAGAAGAGCCAGTTATCGAAGAAGCGGTTATAGAGGCGCCTGAACCAGAACCAGAGGTTGAACGCGAATCGATGGAGTTTGACGTTATTGTCGTCGGTGGTGGACCTGCTGGTCTATCTGCTGCTATCCGTCTGCGTCAACAGGCTATCGCCGCAGGTAACGATGAGTTTATGGTTTGTGTGGTCGAAAAAGGTTCTGAGTTTGGCGCTCATATCTTATCAGGCGCGGTTATCGAGCCGCGCGCCCTAGATGAGCTGATTCCAGATTGGAAAGAGAAAGGCGCACCGCTAAATGTACCGGCGATTGAAGATCGCGTCTATATGCTTGGTTCTGCGACCAAATCCACGAAGCTTATGGATTCAGTAGTTCCGGCCCTCATGCATAACGATGGGAATTATATCGTCTCGTTGGCTAACGTGGTACGTTGGCTCGCTGAGCAAGCTGAAGAGCTGGAAGTGATGATGTTCCCAGGCTTCCCTGCCGCTGATATTCTCTATAATGATGATGGTTCGGTTAAGGGTATCTTGACTGGAGATATGGGGGTTGCGGCAACCGGTGAGGAAAAACCAAGCTTTGAACCTGGCTATGAGCTCCTCGCTAAGTACACTATCTTTGCAGAGGGCAGCCGTGGCCATCTTGGCAAACGCTTGATTAGCCGTTTTGGTCTCGATAACGACTCTGACCCACAACATTATGGTATAGGCCTAAAAGAGCTTTGGGATATCGATCCTGCTAAGCATGAAGAAGGCGTAGTACTGCATGGCTCTGGTTGGCCGTTGAGTGATACCGGATCTTCTGGTGGTTGGTGGTTGTATCATGCTGAAAACAATCAAGTCAGCTTCGGTATGGTCATCGACTTATCTTATTCCAACCCTTATATGTCACCGTTCGATGAGATGCAGCGCTTAAAGCTGCATCCACTTATTCGCAATATCTTAGAAGGCGGCGAGCGTATCTCGTATGGAGCACGAGCACTGACCAAAGGTGGCCTCAACTCTTTACCTAAATTCACCTTCCCAGGTGGCGTGCTAGCAGGTGATGACGCTGGTTTCTTAAACCCAGCCAAAATCAAAGGGACGCATACTTCTATGAAGTCCGGTATGCTTGCCGCAGAAGCTATCTTTGAGGCGCTACAAGCCGGGCGTCAGCACGATGAAGTAGTCGCTTATAGTACTATGTATAAAGAATCTTGGTTATATCAAGATAACTATGAAGCTCGTAACTTTTCGCCGGCTATGCACCGCATGGGCCAATGGATGGGCGGCGCGTTCAACTTCATCGAGCAAAACTTGCTTGGCGGTAAGATGCCTTTGACTATTCATGATAACTCGCATGACTATCACCACTTAGAGCGTGCGGCTCATGCTTATCAGCCTACTTATCCTAAGCCTGATGGCAAGCTTATTTTTGATAAACTCTCTTCAGTGTTTATCTCAAATACTAACCATGCAGAAGATCAACCGGTACACTTAAAGCTAACCGATCCAACGGTACCTATCGCTATTAACTTACCCTTATATGCCGAGCCTGCACGTTTATACTGCCCAGCCGGTGTTTATGAAGTAGTTAAAGATGCAGAAGGGGCTAAGTTCGTTATCAATGCGCAAAACTGTGTCCATTGCAAAACTTGCGATATCAAAGATCCTTCGCAAAACATCACTTGGGTGACGCCAGAGGGCGGCGGTGGTCCTAACTATCCAAACATGTAAGCGCTAGCTAAACCTGTAAGCAGTAGCTTTAAGCTAAACGATACTAAAAAACCGCTCTAAGATAAGGGCGGTTTTTTTATACTTTATGAGCTTTTAGCTCATCAGCTTAGTTTGATCAGGTTTAATCAATCCAAGCATCACGATTGGCCTCGTCTCTTAATTTAACAAAATCATCCGGATTAAATTTGATTTGATCCCCGGTCTTACCCGCTTTTATCTGACGCTCATAGTCACGAAGTATTCTGAGTGCCACTGGCGATAACAACATAATAGCGATTAAGTTGGTCAATGCCATGAGTCCCATTGATAGATCAGCAAAGTTCCATATCGCCGGCAAGCTGGCAATGGCACCGACAAACACCATCGCTAATACCATAAAGCGAAAGATCATAATCATCACTTTGGCATTCTTACTACCAGAGATAAACTCAAGGTTAGACTCACCATAGCTATAATTGGCGATGATAGAAGTAAAGGAGAAGAAGAAAATCGCAATGGCAACGAAGATAACGCCCCAATCGCCGACATATTGGGATAAAGCCAACTGCGTGAGCTGAATACCCTCTTGCTCAACATTCGGGTCAACCACACCTGATAAGATAATAATCGAAGCAGTTGCCGTACAGATGACTAGCGTATCCATAAATACCCCAAGCATCTGCATAAATCCTTGCACCGCTGGATGATTAGGATTGGTTTTGGCGGTAGCAGCCGCATTTGGTGCTGACCCCATACCGGCTTCGTTAGAGAAGAGACCGCGCTTAACCCCATTAATGATAGCTTGTGCGATACCGTAACCTAGTACCCCGCCCGCGGCTTGCTCAAAACCAAAAGCTGATTTGACAATTAAGGCAATGGCGGCTGGAAATTGGCTAAAGTTGGTTATGATAATAAACAATGCTAATAAGATATATAAAATCGCCATTATCGGTACGATTTTACCCGCTATACGCGCCACTGAGCGCAGACCTCCAAATACCACTGGTGCGACTAACACTACCAAAATCAAGCCAGTCATCCAGGTAGGAATTCCAAAGGCTTCATTCGTCGCTTGCGCGATAGTATTAGACTGTACGCCATTGAATGCCAAGCCAAAAGCGACTAGCAGACAAACGGAGAAAAACACCGCCATCCAGCGCTTGCCTAGACCTTTTTCGATGTAATAAGCAGGACCGCCACGATAGACATTATCAGTGTGTGGCACTTTGTAAGCCTGCGCCAAAGTCGATTCGATAAAGCTAGTCGACATGCCGACTATTGCAGTCATCCACATCCAGAATATAGCACCAGGACCGCCCAAATAGATAGCAATCGCCACCCCTGCCAAGTTACCTGTGCCGACGCGCGCGGCCAAAGAGGTCATCAAGGCTTCAAAAGAGCTGATACCACCATCTTTGCGCCCTTGGTTAGACACCCATAACAGTTTCCACATATGCCCAAAGTGCCGAAACTGCATAAAGCGCGTCACGACCGTAAAATAGAGACCCGCTCCAATCAGTACAAACATCAACAAGCCATACCATGGATTGCTAGCGATTAACCAATCATTATTACCCCAAATAATACTCACACCGTAGTTCACGATACTGTTGAACCACTCTGCAATATTCTCACCCATGGTGTTACCTCTTCTCTTTATTATCGATACTACTACTTATTCATAAAACTACTATGTATCAAATTTTCTTTACCATAAAAATCATTTAATGTCTAGACACCTGGAAGAGCTTTAGTGAATAAAAGTTGGCTATAATAATCACGCCAGAAGATAGCTTTTATATAAGTATTCACTAAATAAATGATTTCTGATTACTTTGATTTTTATTGCCTTTTTTGAGTTATCGTTCAAACCCGTCTTGTCAATGGTACAGTATACCTGTCTTTGCGCCTTTAACTCAGCTCATAAAATGTATTTATTTACAGTTTAGACGCTCCGTTACCACAAAGTAATTTTAAATTACTTATTGTTAATTGACTCAATTTTGTATATATTCCTAATAAGTTTATGACTGTGCAGTATAGTCATCGACAGGCAAGACAATAACGAATACTTAAATTTGCAGATTTTATTTCAATTTGACGTTAGTTATATATGATGACACTGTCACATATCAATTAATGTTTGATAAAACTGGTTAAGTAAGCAATTAGCCGTTATGCTTGAACCATCTATATAAGTCTTTAGAGCCGATATGATTGCAGCTATATATAGATAGCACTGAGTTATGGTGCGATAGACGTTAAGCCACGATTGTTAACTCTTAATCGTTAAGTAAATATGACTCATTAGCAACGGCTCAACCATCTTGTTTTATTGTTAGGCAAAAGGAGTTGTCCTATGGAGAACCACAACGATCCATCCGGCTATTGGCGCGCCAATATTCGTCTTATTATAGGTAGCCTTATCATTTGGGCATTATGCTCATATGGGTTTGCAATTCTATTACGTCCATTATTAGCAGGTATCAAAATTGGTGGTACCGATTTAGGCTTTTGGTTCGCTCAGCAAGGGTCCATTGGCGTATTTATCATCTTAATTTTTTTCTACGCTTGGCGTATGAATAAGTTAGATAAACAATATGGCGTAGACGAGGAATAGACCTATGAGTCAATTTATAATTAATATTATTTTTGTAGGGGCCTCCTTTGCGCTCTATTTCGGCATTGCCATTTGGGCTCGTGCTGGTTCTACTAGTGAATTTTATGTCGCAGGTGGTGGTGTCCATCCCGTAGTCAACGGTATGGCAACTGCAGCTGACTGGATGAGTGCGGCGTCCTTTATCTCTATGGCAGGCTTGATTGCAGCTAGTGGTTATGGCGCCTCTACTTATCTAATGGGTTGGACGGGTGGTTACGTCCTACTAGCGATGCTACTAGCCCCATACTTACGCAAGTTCGGTAAATTCACGGTCCCTGATTTCATCGGTGACCGTTTTTACTCTAAGACTGCTGCTATGATTGCGGTGGTGTGTTTGATTGTCGCCTCTACCACTTATGTTATCGGTCAGATGACAGGTGCTGGTGTTGCTTTCTCACGCTTTTTAGAGGTTGAAAATACTACAGGTCTTATCATTGCTGCTATTGTCGTCTTCTTCTACGCCGTGCTAGGTGGTATGAAAGGGATTACCTACACCCAGGTTGCACAGTATGTGGTACTAATGATTGCTTATACTATCCCAGCAGTCTTTATCTCACTTGAGCTAACAGGTAACCCAATTCCAGGTTTAGGCTTGTTCTCGAACCACGTTGAATCAGGTGTACCTATTTTGACTAAGCTTAACCAAGTCGTTACTGATCTTGGCTTTGCCTCTTATACCGCTGATGTTCCTAATAAGCTCAATATGGTACTGTTTACTTTATCTCTAATGATAGGTACAGCAGGCTTACCACACGTTATTATTCGCTTCTTCACCGTACCTAAAGTGGCTGATGCACGTTGGACAGCGGGTTGGACACTAGTGTTTATCTCACTATTGTACTTTACGGCTCCTGCAGTCGGCGCTATGGCACGTTTAAACTTAATTGATACTGTCTATCCACAAGGTGTTGAGGCTGAGCCGATCAACTACGATCAGCGTCCAGACTGGATGAGAACATGGGAAGATACAGGTCTTATTAAGTACAACGATTTAAATAACGATGGTCGTATTCAGTTCTATAACGACGGTGGTCTTGGTGCCGCTGAAGCCGCTCTAGCTACTGCTACCGCTGATGGCGGCGATGTCGCAGCAGCAACTGCAGCTGTCGATGAAGCCCGTGTCAAAAACAGTGAAGTATTAGATGGCGAACTTGCTGCTCGTGGTTGGGCTGGTAATGAGTTAGATGTTAACGCTGATATCATGGTACTAGCAAACCCAGAGATTGCCCAGCTTCCACCTTGGGTTATCGGTCTTATCGCTGCAGGTGGTTTAGCTGCTGCTCTATCTACAGCAGCCGGTCTACTACTGGCTATCTCATCAGCGATCAGCCATGACTTGATCAAACGTAATCTGAATCCAAATATTACTGATAAGCAAGAGTTGAAATATGCTCGTATCACTATGGGTATCGCTATCGTCATCGCTACATACTTAGGTATTAATCCACCAGGGTTTGCCGCACAGGTAGTAGCATTAGCCTTTGGTATTGCGGGAGCTTCGCTATTCCCAGTACTAATGATGGGTATCTTCTCTAAGCGTATTAACAACTTAGGCGCTATCTGCGGTATGCTCTCAGGCTTGATCGTTATCTTGGTATACATCTTTGTGTTCAAAGGTTGGTTCTTTATCAGTGGTACGGCGAACTTCCCTGATACTGAAGAGTACTGGTTATTCGGCATCTCACCATTGTCATTTGGTGCCGTTGGTGCTTTAATCAACTTTGTTGTAGCGTTTGTGGTTTCTTATGCTACTGCACCACCACCACCACATATCCAAGAGTTAGTTGAAAGCGTACGCTCTCCACGTGGAGCTGGCGGTGCTATCGATCACTAAGCTATAGATTAATAGGTTTACGTGTATTGTTCTGTTCATTCCATTTATCACTCACAGGCAAAAACTGCTTGTGAGTGATTTTTTATTCGCTCATAACTATACTAGCACTGACATAATCTTCAATTGTATAAGTTGGTTCTGTCAGAATCGGTGCTGATCGCATTAAGGAAAGTTTTATGCTTTTTGAGTTTATTGCTACCATAGCCGCGGCTTTTGGCATGGCAGGTTTAGCCCTTGTTATAACTCACCTCACTAAACTGGCAGGTAAGCGCGCCCCAAGATGGCTTATTCCCTTGTTTGCTGCTATTGGTATTTTTGGCTTCCAAATTCATCAAGAGTACAACTGGTACCCTCAACAAGTCGCTGAACTACCAGAGGGAGTGAACGTTGTTAAGACGGCTCAGAGTAGCACTTGGTTTCGTCCGTGGTCTTATGTTAAGCCACAGACTTTTCGTTTTATAGCAGTAGATAGTGTTGGTGCTCGTACACAAATAGACAATCCGAATATTCATTTGGTTAATTTATATCTATTTGAGAGACGTTTGAGTGTTCAGCAGATACCACAAGTCATTGATTGTGCAGCACCTGCACGTGCAGATTATGTCTTACAAGACAAAGGAAGTGAGCTGAATATAGAGGAACATGTCAAGCAGACGACTAAGTGGCGCGAGTTAGAAAAAGAGGACCCGTTATATATAAATGTCTGCACAGATCAGAGATAAGGCTAATCAGTAAAAGCAGAATTAGCTGTTTCAAACCAGTTCGCTTAGGGCTACTTAGCTATTTTATAAGCGTGCTTTGAATTTGCCCCTATCAACAATCCGGCGCATAGACCACCAAAATGCGCTGCAAAAGAAACGCCTGGCTGTGGCATTAGACCTTGTTTAATGGTCAGCCAATACCCTGCTCCCATAATAATACAAGCAAGCAAATAGCCCCAGCGCCTTCCAAATACAGCCCCGCCTATCATAAATCCGAGCATAGCAAAACAAAGTCCTGAAGCGCCAATGTGGATAGAGAGTGGTGAGCCTATCAGCCAAGTCATTATCCCAGAGGCAATAATAAGCTGCAAAGTCGTGCGATAAGCATTATTTTCAAATAAGCCAAATAAGAACAGTATCTGCAATAATACTAACGTATTACCTATAATGTGCGAGAGATTGCCGTGCATCGTCCATGACGCAAAGACGCCAATCAGACTGCGTAAGTCAAGCGTACGCGGAGCAATACCAAAGATATTCCACAAGCCAAACATAACGGTATTATTAATAATAAACATACCCCACATAGGTATTAATACGAATGCGTATAAGCCTATGACTTGCTTTAAGCGCCTCATAGTCAAGGATAGTATGGCTTGTCCATTCATCGATTGCCTCTTATTATTTGACTCATAACCCCTCAAAACAGTGCTAACGTCAGTAAGAATACCTTATACCTTATTCATCTGAAATCAACTCAAACCTTAGGCGCAAAAACTGGCTGCACGGTCGGCTCAAAGGTCAAAGATGAATCGAGGAGCTCATTGCTGTTCAGATAACTATTATCATATAGCAGCGATGTAGAATGATAAGGGACTAAAGCGGTCGGCATAAAGCGACGCGCGGCATCTATGTGCTTGATAGAATCGTCAAAGAAGATATGCGGGGCAAAAGTTTTGAGCACCGATGTTTTTTCAAGCCCTCCCAAAAAGAAAGCCATATCAACATCTACGCCCCAAGCTCGCAAGGTTTTTATCGCTCGTAGGTCTGCAGGAGCATTGCGGGCAGTCACTAAAGCAATCTTTATCGGACAATGATGCACCTTGGCAGGTAAGCGCTGCTGCAATTTCGATAGCTTAATTAATAACTCCGCATAAGGGCCCTTTTCGATCGGTAAATCGATCATCTCAGCCTCTCTATCATGAAAAGCTTGTAGGCCCTTTTGTTTATATAGCAGCTCTCCTGAATCATCGAACAATACCGCATCCCCGTCGAAGGCAATACGTAACTGATCGGTATCAAGCTCATAAGTGTTGACGGGAGTAGCGTCCAATATCGCACAAGCGCAACTATTAGCATCGGCTACTTGTTGTGCATCCTCTCGATTGGTCGTCAAAAACAGATCTACGTTAAAGTCTTCGATATATGGAGCGACCGGGCTTCCAGATACGAATGCGGAGCGTGAAATATTCAATCCATTCTCACGAATAGCGTTAAGCACTTGAATACCCGTATCAGGACTGCTCTTTGAGACAATGACCACTTCAACGAGTGGTGACTCAGTCGTTGAATCCGCTGATAAGCAGTCGTTACAGTAATTATTAAGATTTAGCAGCGCTTTAATTAACGGATACCCTGCACCACTATCGAGTGGCTGATCTTCACGCTTCGCCATATAATCGCGAAACTCCTTTACCGCTTGATCAGGGCGCTGCTGTAGCAGCTGCAAAAGATGGTTCTCAGACTCTGTTAAATCAAATAATGCGGTTGCTGATATAGCCACTATTAAAGTATTCGTTAAATCGACTGCCATTTTACTCATTCTCTATCATAGGTATGGTGATTTATAATTGGCATTTAGTTTAGCAATTAAACCTCAATAGGTACGTAAGATTTTTATTATTGACTCTCATCTAGGAGTAATCACTTTCTATATCGACATTTAGTTAATTAATACTTAACTATTAGTAGTATAAATTAATATCAACTACATAATACTATTGAAATTTCTCCCTCCGACCTCAAATATATACCTATAGATTGGTAAATCTTAATGATTATCAACAGTTATTAAAAAATCAGGAGAGAATAATGAGTAATATTATAGTGAATAATGTAAAAGATACCGTCACCCAATCTCGCCAAATCGAACAGCTTTTTGCTGGGGTAGATACCCAAGATGGTGCTGGGGTCAAACTCACTCGCGTGCTCACGCAGCAGCTGCAACAGCGCCTCGACCCTTATCTGATGCTAGATAACTTTAAAAGCGACAATCCAGATGATTATGTCGCTGGGTTCCCCAACCACCCACATCGCGGTTTTGAAACCATCACTTATATGATTACTGGCCGTATGCGCCATCGTGACAGCGCGGGTAACGAGGGGTTATTACAAAACGGCGGCGTACAGTGGATGACGGCAGCGAGTGGTGTGATCCATTCAGAGCTACCGGAACAAGAAGACGGCGCGATGGAAGGCTTCCAGCTTTGGCTCAATCTACCTGCCAAAGACAAAATGAATGATCCTTGGTACAAAGACTTCCAAAGTGATGATCTACCTAAATATACCACTGAAGATGGCGTGGACGTTACGGTAATCGCAGGTACATCGCACGGTGTTGAAGGTGCAGTCACCCGCGATATCACTGAGCCGACTTATTTGGATATCCATCTACCAGCAGGCACTAGCTTTAGCCAAGCCATTCCAGCCGATCACAATGCGTTTGCCTTTGTGTATCGTGGTACGGTAGATATCGAAGGGGATACTGTACCGACTAAGACTATGGCTATCCTGAAAAACGACACTGATACTGATGGCGTTACTATCACAGCCGATAGTAGTGAGGATACCAAAGTGATCTTAATCACTGGTCGCCCACTACGCGAGCCGATTGTGCAATACGGTCCCTTTGTGATGAACAGTCAGCAAGAAATCATGCAAGCGGTCACTGATTTCCAAAGTGGTAAGTTTGGTGAAGGGGCTTAGTAGTTAGCCTAGTTTGTTAAATACTATATTGCATGTTAAAGCTCGTATTAGTTCGCTAATATGGGCTTTTTGTGGGGAGGTTTTTTGATTTGACTGTTTGCGAAGTCGTTCTGAGCGTCAGCTAGGTTTTGAATTTAAAGACATGGTTGAGCTTGAGGAGTTGCTAGAAAAATAAAAATTATTAAGTTGTAATCACATTCTATCACGGATTTATATTCCACCTACTTGGTAGTCTATTGTTTGGCTCTGCTTTTAGATATGGAGTATTTATACCTAAAACAGCTGCAATGAGTTTTGTGTTAAAAGATTTAAACTGAAGATTATAGTTCTCTTCTGGATAAGAATATCCAATTGGATTTCCACCATACTTTGCTTCATGAACTAGTTCATTGCGTTGTTTACTAAGTCGGCTTTTTCCATCTGAATTTAATTTTGACCATATAGGTAATTTTAAACCGTACTTTTCCGTAAGCTTTACTGGTCGCTGTGGATGTGGATGTGGAATATAGTTACCTTTTTTACGTTTATTATCCTCCGCTATTCCTGAAAGATTCCATATACCGTCCATTACTTTATATTGAGCATCAAATTTATCCCATGCAAACTCATAGCTTTGGGATATCAAATACCAATGGATACAAGCGAACATTTGATTACGTTTTTCTTCATCTGAATCAATATAAAATTGATTTATACTCTCCATACCATTAATATAGTCATCGCCTTTTAACAGTAATCCATTTAACTTATTGGGCTCATAAGCTGTACGTCCAAGATATGAGTAACCTTCTGGAGTAAGATATAGTCCCTGCAAAAATCCGTATCCTAAAATAAGAAACCTTAAATGGTCATCAGAGTAATCTTCAGTTGATGTTATTTCGTGCGTAGAATTCATTTGGAAGAATGATTTACGAACTATAGGAGCATTAGCCTCAAAGTTCTTTTTTTCAGCAGATGATTTGCTAAGTTCTATTTTTGGACCATAAAGCCATCCTTTACTAATACAGGCTGACTTATGAAAATCTTTTAAGATTGAATCAAACTCAAAAACAGGAGATATTTTAAATCCATTACATACAAACGTTTTAGAGTCAATAAGAAAGCCAAACTTCATAGTATTTTTAATCCTTATATATTATTCTCTATACAGCACAAATTTGGGCAAATTTCTAAAGACATTAAGTTCTAACTGTTCAATATAAGACAATTTTTATTCTATTAGCAATCAAGTGTTGAGTTAAATAAATTATCATATCCTAGTTTCTACATAATTCCATAACTCATTCAGCAAGGCTTGAACCTCTAAAAGAATATCATTCACTAACTTGATTTGATTATTAATTTCATCATTATATTCTCTACTAGTAGGGTGTGATACAGGTATAAACTTTGCGCAATAACTACCATTATATGAATAGTTTCCATTTTCTCTAATATTAAAAAGTTGAGATAGCAAACTGACTATTTGATCTTGCGTATCTCTTATATTCGAATCGTAAGATCTGAGTTCTATATTATAAATGTGAACATTCTGAAAAAAATTTTGAAGTTTCACATACACTTCTTGTTCGAAATAATATCCAGTTTCTGTACCTACAAACATTAATCCATGGCAATCATCTGTATATGAGAGAATATCTATTACAGTCTTCCAAAAACAATAGACTCTATCACCTTCTTGCGCCCTATTAAAAATATTGTTATTTGATGAAATCCTTAATATTTCTTTGTAAGAATATAAAGATTTTCTATCAATAATATTATTATGAGCCATTTTATGGTGCTTATCGCATAACAGTATAAGGTTTTCTTTTCGATTATCTGCTCTATTAACATTTATGTGATGAATCTCGAGATAAGTATGCTCTGTACATTCTTTTACTGAACATTTATGTCCTGCTTCAACCTCTACTTCACGCCTAGTATAAGCTGGTATGCTAGGTCGACCTACGTTGTATATACTCATAATTAATAAACCTAACTTTAAATAAAAACTTAGAAGTATATCGCTAGTATAGATAAATTAATTGAAACTGTTTAATACATTTTCGTTAAAACGAACCTCAAACCTCAAAAAAAAGCCCCCTAACAGTTAAGTTAGGGGGCTTTTTAGGAATAGAGAGCTGACGATGACCTACTCTCACATGGCCGGAGCCACACTACCATCGGCGCTACGATGTTTCACTTCTGAGTTCGGGAAGGGATCAGGTGGTGCCATCGTGCTATTGTCGTCAGCAAAGGGGGTTAGATATGAGTCTGTTGTTTTACTTAATGACTTAAGTATCACTTATCCTAACTGAACCAAGGATAAAGGTGATATCGATATAATGCTTACCATTCTATAAATAACCATTGCGCGTTTTGTCTGTCAAGGGACCTTCAAGTAATTGAAGGTGCGTGACAGACGCATAATCGTCACTCTATAGATAATTACAAACCACTTGGGTGTTGTATGGTCAAGCCAAACGAGCAATTAGTACAGGTTAGCTACACGCATCGCTGCGCTTC
>NZ_JBPYDA010000010.1:0-103099 GCF_051847375.1 Psychrobacter sp. 2Y5 | reverse complement strand
GGATGGTTTGGATCAAAGTAGTAAGCTACTTGTTTCATCCGCCTTCCCTCTCGACTGGGTGGCATTATACGCGCTTTGGGTTGGGGGTCAAGGGGTTTATGAAATTAATTTTATATGTAGTAAAACATACCCTATGAGTAGCGGCATTATAACGATAACACCTCTACTCGCGTATTTATAAGCACAGTTCACTTAATTAAAAGTATAGCTGACCCCTACATTACCGCCATTTTGACTACCGCTACTCCCAAAAGCGCTACTACTAATAGAGAATTGGCCCTTTGATGTATTGAGCTCTTTAGTGACTGGTTGCACAGCACTAACCGCAGCTGAATTGCTAGACCTATCAACTTATTTAGTAATTTCGCTCACTGCTACATAACAGCCAGTAACACGGTTGAAGATGACGCGATAAACATGGTTTAACATAATAAATTCCCTTTTATTTACTCTCCTTCATAGCTAAAGCTGCTACACTATCTATTAAGTGTCAAAAAATGTTTATTTATAAAATATATTCGTTAAAATTAATACAATGGAGTAATCTTTTCAAACACTAATTAGACAAAGTATTACTTATTGTAAATAGTAGGTCTGCTATTGATAATAGTACAAATGTACTAATCAGAATGGACGGTACGGAAATGTAGACAGAGCAGCTAATGGATAAAGCACATGAAAACAAAAAAAATCGTCTTATTAGTCGATGATCACGCCCTATTTCGAGCGGGACTGCGTCTCATTCTAAAGAATAAAATAGACGCTGACATCATTGAAATTGAAAAAATCAGTGATGTGACAAGCCTTGAAGAAGAAATCGATGTGATATTATTAGATATTTGTCTACCAGGGCTCAATGGTATCGACGGTATGATTATCCTCCAACAGCGCTGGCCAGAAGCACGTATTATGCTGCTGTCTGCTCTTAACAATCATGAAGAGATCAATAGAGCATTAGAGCTAGGTGCTTGTTGTTTTTTGCATAAAAATACTGACTCCACCCTCATTTGCAATACAGTGCAATCTCTATTAATGAGCCGCTTACCGAGCCAAAGCGATCATATCCAAACCCAAACATCTCCATCCCCTGTCGTTACCCAAACGAAAACGCTGCTAAGTACTAGGCTTTTAGAAGTATTAGCACTTATGGCAGAGGGCCATAGCAATAAATATATCGCTAATGAACTTTCCTTGAGCGAAAACACAGTACGTAATCATATCGTCGCCTTGATGGAACACTTTGATGTCCATAACCGCACCAAGATCATCATTTCTGCTCAACAAGCCGGTTATCTCGCTAAGCCAGAATAAGCGCTGCACTAAACATAAGAGTTTATCCAAGCGTTTTTATATAGGACTGATATGGATTACTGACTATGTATAACGACGATATCGAAACCCTTCCTAGCATAATTCCTAGCACCTATAACCATAAAACAATCTTAGCCGCGCAGATTAGACTGTTACTTAGAAACCTACCCTTGGCACTTTTAGGTACTATTTTCACCAGCATTTGCTTTTTTGCGACTATGTTTGTCACTTATGATTTAAATGCCAATCAGCAAGCATTAAATACTATTTGGCTGGCATATCATTCGATAGTCATAGGCGTCTTATGGCTATCTGTCAGATTGATACTCAAAAGACCTGACGCTTTAACGATAACTTTCCTTAAAAAAATATTTGCGGCATTGGCTTTATTATTTTTTAGCGCTATGATCATTTTCCTGCCTATATTTATAGCCATGCTGCAGCGCGTGCCTATTATGGAGATCAATGCTGCCAAACTACTAATCATGATTTGGATGTTTTTTCATCTTATGATTCTTTATGTTTGTTGGTTTAACTGGCAAAAGATCAAAGCTTTAGCAAAAAACACTACCGAAGATTGTAAAAACCTTAATTCTAGTAATAAAGATTACTCCTCTACTAGTAGTCTTAATGATCAATCACTTGTTAAGCCTAGTCGTTCCTTTTTTACTTTGACCTATGAAGTGCCCTCACCCTCTGCTAAAAACCATGATCACTACTTAGCGCATTATGCGGTCTATAGCGTGCTGTTTATTTGTACGCTTGCAACTGCTTGCTTATGGGCATTAGCTATTGGCAAAGCCTTTACCACTAATATTCAAAACTCTACTCAAGTTATCGTACTTCTAGGGCTGCATTTAGGTCTGCTGAGCGGGGGGATCTCAAGCTTAGCCATGTTTTGGCGAGTTTATATTGCCTATGCTTTACCTAGCATATTAATGTGGGGGTTTCTCTTATTTTATATGGTCGATACTGGCTTTATTATTTTAGCGTTTGCGGTCATCACCTTGCTGTTTTTTGATATTTTCTTCGCCAAACATACGTCAACCAATACCCTCAAAGCTATTTTGATTTATCTAGAAAATAATAGCTTAGTAGCACAGCTACAAATAAAAACGCGACAAGTAGAAAAAGCCAGTTCAGCAAAAACTCAGTTTTTGGCTGCCGCTAGCCACGATTTACGTCAGCCGATACAAGCCTTAAGCTTATTTATTGAAGCTCTGAAGGATACTGATCTGGATAGTCAGCAAGCACAGATTGTAGATTATGCCAGCTCTGCTAGCCAATCTAGTCGTGAGATGCTCAACTCGGTATTGGATTACGCTCACTTAGAAAGTGGAGAGATGACTCCTCATTTCGTTGCAACTGAGCTCAATAGTATCCTGCAGAACTTGGTCGATGAGTTTGGCATACAGGCTCAGAATAAACAGCTCTCTTTACGCTTTAAACCTACCACCCTATGTGTAATGACAGACCCTATAATGCTAGCATTGATCCTAAGAAATTTAATCAGTAATGCCATACGCTATACCCATAAAGGGGGTGTCTTGATTGGCGTGCGTAAATTACCTGTAAGTCACTCCTCTCTTGCGCTAGAATACTGCCGTATCAGTATATGGGACACTGGTAGTGGCCTAACGCCGCAAGAGATTGAACAAGCGTTTAAGTCCTTTCATCAAATAGAGCGCAATAATGTGACCAATCAAGGCTTAGGACTCGGGCTTGCTATTGTTAAAGGCATGACTGATCTATTAAAAGCGGATCTAGAAGTAAAGTCTACACTGCATCAAGGGTCACAGTTCTCTATAACCCTGCCTATCTGCGAAAAAGATGATAAGACTACCTTTTATAATAATACCGCCATTAATCATTTAGCAGGAAAAACGGTATTAGTAGTCGATGATGACGATATTCTGCTCAAATCAATGCAGCTTTTATTAGAGGTTTGGGGCTGCAAGGCTGTTGCTGCTCAGACAGTAGCGGAAGCGGTCGCTGCTTTTAAGGTGCATCAACCTGATATTGTCATCTCTGATTATCGCTTAGCTGACAAAGAAACTGGCGAGGAGGTCATCATCGCTATTCAGAACGCCAGTAGTACTGCTAATTACGACTCAGCGTCCTTTATTCTGCTAACAGCCAATACCTCACCTAAGTTACTCAAAGCGACAAAAGCTATCAACCCAACTATCTTGCACAAACCTATAGACCCTCTTATCCTACGCCATCACTTGCAGCAACTCACGGCAAAGGCGCCCTAAAACCCAGTCATCACTGTCCAAGCTAAATACGAAAAAGCCGCTTACTAGGTAAGCGGCTTATGATGGCAGATAGAGGTGTTTATAATTCGATGTCGCTTTTATATCTTAGCTTTTATGGTGGTCACAATACCCGATAACGCATAGATAATGCCAATGGCTAAAATACCGACAGGAATATCATAAATAAGAATACTTAGAATTAGAACGGCAATGATCAAAGCCACAAAAGGCACTTTCTTTTTGTCAAACTCTTTAAAGCTATAATATTTGACGTTACTGACCATCAGTAGACCACAAATTACCACCCAAGCGGCGAACAAAATCATAATTATAGTATCGTATTCACCCACCCATTCATTGTGGTCAATGGCAACCATGACCGCTGCGGTGACTAAGATCGCCGCTAAGGGGCTGGCAAGACCCACGAAGTACTTTTTATCAACGATACCCACTTGCACGTTAAAACGCGCCAGACGAAACGCGCCGCAAGCGGTAAAGACAAAGGCACAGCCCAAACCAATACGCCCTAACGGCTCAAGCGCAAAGCTATAAACTAAGATAGCAGGTGCTATGCCAAAAGCCAATAAATCAGCCAAAGAATCATACTGCTCACCAAACGGACTCTGCGCATTAAGCATGCGGGCTACGCGCCCATCAGCGCCATCGAGTATAGCCGATAAAAATATCGCTAAAGCAGCTTTATAAAACTCACCACTGGTGCTAGCTAAAATCGAATAAAAACCAGACAATAGCGATAAAGTGGTGATCAAGTTAGGCGCTAGATAGACGCCGCGACTGACTACTTGCTGACCCTCGGCAACTTCCGCCTCAATAACTTCAAAGGTGAGACCTTCATAATCGTCATTATCCGCTAAGCGAATGTTAAACTCATGCTCATCGATATAAGGCGGCTGCGTCGCGGCACTATCGCTAATATGGTCTAAATTATCATTGAGCGGCAGCTCAGTAGCTTGGTCCGTCTTATCGACAGCTTTATCATCGATAACTCTATCGGTTGCGTTATTAATACTATTATTGCCATTATTGGTACTCATAGCCTGTCCTTATTCGCCGACTAGCCAGCGTACATTGGTCGCGCTATCAGGGGTCATATTGGGCGCGTCAGCGACTTTGAGCGCGGGCTGTAAAAAGCGTAATATCTCGCGCGCCTGATTGTCGAACTGCCAAGGTGGATTAATAATTAGCATGCCGGTACCATTCAGACCAACAGCGACATCGTTTGGATAGACATTGAGCTCACAGATGAGCTGGCGTCTGATATCGGTACGTTTAAGCTTTTTATAAAACAACTCAACCGCGTCAATATTTTTGATTGGGAACCATAGCGCATAAGTCCCTTGTGGCCATTTATTATAAGAGGCCACTAATAAATCAACCAGACGGGTAAAGTCTTTATGCTCTTGCTCATAAGGCGGATCTAAAAATATTAAGCCGCGACGCTCGGCAGGGGGAATGACGGCACGAATCCCCTCAAAAGCATCGCGATGATGAATGCCAATCGGTAGCTTATGCAGCTGATAGTTCAAAGCGTCATACTCACTCGCTTTAGCCTCAAAAGCCTCACCGCGTACGCCACTATCTGGCTTTTCAATTGAGTTTTTTTCGATATGATGGGCAATCCACCAAGGCGACCCCGGATAGACTTTATTGTCATAAGTAAAACGCGCTTGCTTGATACCTTCTATATAGTCTTTGATAGCGGCAGGCGCTTTTTCCATATCCAAGCCCTCAGCTGTTAGCAAAGCTTGGATACCGCCTTTGGCTTCCCCAGTTTTGCGCGCCTCTTCGCTAGCTAGCGAATAAAGTCCGCGGCCGCCGTAAGCGTCGAGGGCATAAAAAGGTTTGTTTTTTTGGCTTAATTGATTAAGCAGTTGCACAAGTAAAATGTGTTTCACCACATCGGCAAAGTTACCTGCGTGGTAGGCATGTTTATAATTCATAAGGTATAGTTCATAATCTCAAAAAGTTTAAGTGCGGAAAATTGCATCTATGGTAGCATAGGAAGCTTAAAAGATAACGTGGGTTTTGGTAATTAGACGTTGATAAAGCGCTAGTAGAATACTGATAGAGCATTGGTAAAGAGTAACGGGACGACATGACAACGATTATTAGCAACCTTAAAGTAACGCCTCTAGCGGTTGATAATCCCATAGGTATAGATAATCCGCCACAGCTTACGCCTACTGACAAAAAAGGCATGAGCGCGGATGGCCTAACCCAACAAGTCTTGCAATTGTCTGACTTTGCTGTTGATTGGGCACATAGGCTCAGCGATAGCGCGCTTGATACACTAGTTTCGGACGGCTGGCTGGTTCTTGATAATGTCTTTATAGATAAAGCCTTGCTTGCCTTGCAGGCCGAGAGTGGTTTTATTGACTATCGTGAAGCAGAGCTTACCGCTGGTATTAGGGTGAGCAACATTCGCGGTGATAACATTCGCTGGATCACCAAAGACTTCTTTGCTGGGTTTTATTATCTGCAAGCTATCAATGCGCTATCGGCTCTATTGAACCGGGCGCTATTCACGGGTATTCGTCATAGTGAAGCGCATTATGCCTGCTATCCACCCGGCTTTGGCTATCAGTGGCACAGTGACAACCCGGCAGGCCGTGATGAGCGCGTGATATCTGCGGTCTTTTATCTCAACGACGACTGGGAAGAGATAGACGGCGGCGCGGTAGAAATTGTGGATAATCACGGCGTCCATCATGAAGTCATGCCGCTTGCTAATCGCTTAATTATCTTCAATAGCGACCTGCAACATCAAGTACAAACCGCCCATCGTCAGCGCTACTCTATCGCCACTTGGATGCGCCGTGATGGTTTAGTGCCTTTTGTAGAAGAAGGTTAAAGTATCAATCTACCAGTACCAAACCAAAATTATTCATGTTAATAAAAATTATCCCTATTAAAAGGTTCTTTATGTCTAACAATAACAACAACACTTTATCGCAAACCCATCAACAAGCTACTCTAGATTTAAGTATTGAGCTGCTTGAACGACCCTCAGTCACGCCTGATGATGACGGCTGCCAAGACATCTTGTCAGCGCGATTAGAGCAAGCAGGCTTCGACTGCGAATTTATGTATTACGGTGATAAACAAGCTAAAGGCGAACACGCCGAGGTTAAAAACTTATGGGCGCGTCGCGGCACGACCGATCCGGTCATTTGCTTCGCCGGCCACACCGATGTAGTGCCAACCGGTGATGTCAATAATTGGCGCTATCCGCCCTTTACGCCAACTATCGAAGACGGCTACCTTTGGGCACGCGGTGCCGCGGATATGAAAACAGGTATCGCTGCTTTTACCATTGCAAGCGAGCGTTTTGTTGCTAATCATCCTGAGCACAAAGGCTCAATCGCTATGCTGATTACCTCTGATGAAGAAGGCCCCTCTATCAATGGTACGGTGAAAGTCATCGAAACCTTGGAAGCGCGCGATGAGAAAATAACTTACTGCCTAGTCGGCGAACCTTCGAGCACCGATACCCTTGGCGATATTATCAAAAACGGTCGCCGTGGCTCCTTAGGGGCGGAGCTGACCGTCACTGGCAAACAAGGTCACGTTGCCTACCCTCATTTGGCCAGTAATCCTATCCATGCGGCAATGGCAGCACTAAGCGAGCTCACTGCTGCTGAATGGGATAAAGGTAACGACTACTTCCCTGCGACCTCGTTGCAAATCTCTAATATCAACAGCGGTACTGGCGCAACCAATGTGATTCCTGAAACTTTGGAAGCGGTATTTAACTTTCGCTTTTCGACGGAAACGACTGAAGATGAGTTAAAGCAAAAGACACATGCTATCTTTGATAAACATTTCAAGGACAGCAAAGCCAGCTATGATATTGATTGGAAACTCTCAGGCCAGCCTTTTTTGACGCCAGAAGGCAAGCTTGTTTCGGCTTGTCAAAACGCGATCAAGTCAGTAACCGGTACAGAGACAACTCTCTCAACTTCGGGCGGAACATCCGACGGACGCTTTATCGCGCCAACAGGTGCACAAGTCGTTGAGCTTGGCGTGCGTAATGCCACTATTCATCAAGTCGATGAAAGGGTAGAAGTCGATGACTTAGGAAAACTGGCGCAGATATATGAAGGAATATTAGAGAACTTATTGCTAGATTAATTGCAATTGCTTAATTAAGCTCGTAAAAAAAGCGTTACTTATTGCATAAGTAACGCTTTTTTTACAAGTTATCTTTTAATAGATAAATATTTGATGGACAAATAATCGATTTACTACTCCACTACTTTGACCCATGCACTCTCATGTTTTTTGAAACCAACTTTTGGATAATACTCAGTCGCTTGCGGCGCAGATAACAAAATAACTTTACAACTGGGCGGCAGTTGCTGCTCAATTTTTTCGATCATCTTTTTACCAATACCATGGTTTTGATACGCTTCATCGACAGCCATATCAGATAGATAGCAACAATAACTAAAATCCGTAATGCAGCGCGCCACGCCAATCAATTGTTTGTCGTTATTCGCATCATTTGTCGCCTCTTCATGCTCTTTATTTACTGCCCTGTCTACCCATGCCGTTACTAAAAGATTGGCATTATCTAGCATGCCTTTAATCGTATAAGGATTATCTATAGGACGACGCTCGCCTAAACTACAATTCTTTAATACCTCTATGAATTGGAAAGGCGTAATCGGAGTGTTGATTTGATAAGTGACTTTGGACGTCGACATAAAGCATGCTTCTTAATATTTAGTTATTTTATCTATCTAGATTTTACAACTTTACTCAATCCCAATATAAAGATCGACTTGTCCAAATTCTAAATTACCACCGATATAATGCTCAAAATCGACATTATAAGTGCGAGTGTGTTCGCAGTCAGGATTATGGAAATACTCCCACGCCTTCTCCCAAGCATTCATCACCGTATTAGGCATTCTCCCTTCTTCGGTAAATACCAAATACTTGCCTGCAGGGATAGTCACCGTGATGACATCGCTACCATGAGCGGCGCTAAGAATATTCTCAGGACTAAGGACATTGTTATCTTCGCTATCATCCTGCCCTGCTGCCTGCTCGCTCTCTACCTTCCAACTGGCGACCACATCGAATGCTCCGACTAAATCTTCGCTCTCATAGTTATAATAAACGCCGTAGATATCTTCGCCCTCGCTAAGATGGCTGACATGGTTTTGGTAAAATTTTTGCCACAGACGGCCTAGTTTGGCCGTTTCGTATTCAGTCTCAGCAAGATTTGTGGTACGCGCGCTGATACCTTGACAGACTATCGCTGACGATAGCTCTTTGACGGATGAACTCATAATACTGCCTTAGCTTTTATATGCGATTTGTATTGGAATATTATTTATGATAACAGAATAAATTTAGTCTGCCTCATCTATCCAATTCATCTGAATCGCTTCTAAGATACCTTCATTTGAACGCTGTGGATCATCATCAAAGCCTTCTAACTCCGTTACCCAGCGATGCAGATCAGTGAAGCGGATATACTGCGGATCAGTCTCAGGGAACTTCTCGTATAGCTCGATGGCGATATCTAAGCTGTCGGTCCATTTTAGTTTTTGCGGGGTCATAGTGAGTCCTTAATTTTATTATAAATATGATAAGCTCATCCTAACAAACTTCGTTAGATGATTATAGAGGCATTTATGAGAGCATGGCGTAATCATACGCTAGGCGCTTGCATTGACTTGACAGCCACTTGATGAGTGTTCCAAGTAGTGATGACATCGGTTAACTGCTCCCCTGCCATGTCTAATATCGCGGGCGTTTGCTGACCATGTTTACTCATTAGCACAAACTTGGTCATACCAACCGCCATTAATTGGTCTTTTACAAAAAAATGATGTTCAAAATAAACATACTTTTGATCCCAACCTGCTACAGCACTTCTTAGGATCATTTTGTCCAAAAATTTGATTTGCTTGAGGTAAATGACCTCCTGCATAGCGACAATCCACTCAGGAGTTTTGATACCTTTTTGATGGCAGCAAGTCCTTAACCACTTGGTGACATTAAGCTCAATAAACGATAAAAAGCGATAATTTGGCAGATGATCACGAAACCCTAGATCGTGTGGTAATACTCGGTAGTGCCGTATAACTGGTGCTCTTAGCACCTCTTGACTGAGAGTCTCGCTAACCGATTGTTTTTTGAGCGCTTGTTTGAGCAGGCTAGTCATAATAAAAAAACGGAGCAACATGTTCATAAATCATTCTCTTTTATATTAGGGCGTGTCTAAATGCCGCCTACTTTAACGCAAAAAAAGCCACCGGAGTGACTTTCTTTGATGTGTGCTAACTTTTATAAATTAATGACCGCCGCCGTTGATGCTACGTACCATCTCTTCAACCATTTTCTTGGCATCACCAAAGATCATCATAGTCTTATCCATATAGAAGAGACTGTTATCAAGACCTGCATAACCCGTGCTCATCGAGCGTTTGATGACCATCACCGTTTGCGCTTTGGTTACCTCGAGGATAGGCATACCAAAGATAGGTGAGGTTGGGTCGTCTTTAGCAGACGGGTTCACCACGTCATTGGCCCCGATGACGAGTACCACATCAGTACTAGCAAAGTCGGAGTTAATCTCATCCATCTCCATGATGTCATCGTACGGCACATCCGCTTCTGCCAATAGTACGTTCATGTGACCTGGCATACGTCCCGCAACCGGGTGAATAGCGAAGCGTACATTGACGCCCTCTTCTTTTAATAGCTCATATAATTCTTTGACCGCATTCTGTGCACGGCCTTGCGCCATACCATAACCTGGCACGATAATTACGTCACTAGCATTGGACATAAGAAAGCCTGCGTCTTCTGCTGAGCCTGACTTATAGTTCTTTGGCGCGCCATCATCATCGCCGCCAGCGACTGCTGCACTGCCTATACCGCCGAATAAGACGTTGATCAATGAGCGGTTCATCGCCTTACACATGATGTAGGAGAGAATCGCCCCTGATGAGCCAACTAGTGAGCCGGCAATAATCAGCATCGAGTTGCCAAGAGTGAAACCAATACCTGCTGCTGCCCAACCTGAGAAGGAGTTGAGGAGTGACACGACTACTGGCATATCGCCGCCACCAATTGGTGCAATCCACATCCAACCAAAGGCAATGGCTAATACGGTCATGACGTAAAAAGCGGGCAAGGAGTCAGTAATAAAATATACTGCACCAAAACCAATCATCGCGATAAATAATAACGCTTGTACCGGCTTGACCCAGCCGCCATTGACCGTTTTTGCCCAGCTTTTTGCCGCCAGTTTACCAAAGGCAAAGACGGAAGCTGAAAAGGTAATGGCACCAATAAAGCAACCAATAAATAGCTCTAAGCGGGTGACCGTATTGTACTCTTGATCAGAGTGCAGTACCGTTGCTAAGGCGATAGCTACTGCAGCTAGGCCGACTAAGGAGTGCATTAAAGCCACGGTTTCTGGCATTTGGGTCATCGCTACGGTTCTTGATTTCCAGATACCAACAGCCGCGCCTAATACCATTGCGCCGATGATCATCCACATGATCGGACCTTCAGCTAAGAAGAAGGTCGTGATAACGGCGATAGCCATCGCGACCATACCCATGCGATTACCGCGAATTGCGGTTTTGGGACTAGATAATCCTCGCAAAGTTAAGACAAATAAAATAGCGCCAACTAAATAGAACCAGTCCGCATTAGTGGCGATGAAGTTTGTTAAATCGCTCATGCATCACCTCCATTCTCAGTCTTTACTACTGGTGCTTTTTTGGGTTTGGGTTTAAACATAGAAAGCATGCGCTCCGTCACTGAAAAGCCACCAAATATATTGATACTGGCTAAAAACACCGCAAAAGCACCGATCAAACTCGTCGCCGTAAACACTTGGTTATCGATAACGACGGTTTGCAAAATCGCACCGACAATCACAATACTAGAGAGCGCATTGGTGACCGCCATCAAAGGCGTATGCAGGGCCGGGGTCACACCCCAAACCACGTAATAACCCACAAAGATAGCGAGTACAAATACGGTAAAAATTGCGACAAATGGCGTGCTAGCCATGGCGGCGCCAGCTGGCGCTGCTGCTAAAATAGTGGCAATCATTTTATCCTCCTAAAATTTATTCGTTACTGGCAAATTCATTAGTAATATCAAAAAGACTTATAGCTTTAATAGCTCAGATAGCTTAAGCGCTTGTTAGATAGCCGCTTAGTAGTCAGCTACTTAGCGCTTAGCCAAACGCACTTGACCGTCATGGGTCACTGCGAGTGCGCCTTGAATCTCGTCTTCCATATCTAAATGAAGTGCTAGTTTGTTCGGTGCGACGTCGTTATTTGCATCCTCTTCAGCAATCAAAGTCGTGATAAAGTTCACTAAGTTATTGGCATAAAGATCTGAAGACTGCGCGGCAAGTTGGGACGGAATATTTGCCGCGCCAACGATACGCACGCCGTTATCCGTGGTGATGGTTTGCTCAGCAACTGCCCCTTCAACGTTACCACCTGTACCTGCTGCCATATCGATCAACACTGAACCTGCTTTCATCTTATCAAGCGTGGTTTTATGTACTAATCTTGGAGCGTCACGACCAGGTATCTGCGCGGTAGTAATGACGATATCAGCAGCGCTTAGCGCCTTATCTACCACCGCCGCTTGATCTTTCATATACTGCTCTGAGGGCGTCCACGCATAACCGCCAGTTGCTTTGGCCTTTTGCGCTTCCTCCTCACTCATCGGTACGTCTAACCATTTACCGCCAAGCGACTCGACCTGCTCACGCGCAGAGGGGCGCAAGTCACTCGCTTCAACGACAGCGCCTAAACGCTTAGCGGTAGCGATCGCTTGCAAGCCTGCCACGCCGACACCTAAGATAACGACTTTGGCAGGCTTGACTGTGCCCGCTGAAGTCATAAACATGGGGAACGGACGCGAGTACTCATTGGCAGCCAGTAACACCGCTTTATAACCGGCGAGGTTGGCTTGTGAGGACAATACATCCATATTTTGCGCGCGCGACAAGGTACGTGGCAATAGTTCCATTGCAAATACAGTCGCGCCTTTGTTCGCATAAGTCTCTAGCTGAGTATTACGGTAAGGATCAAGCATCCCAACGATAATTTGCTTGGGCTTTAGAGTCTCAGTGAGCTCAGCTGGCAAGTCACTGATAGTGGTAATAATCTGGGACTGCTCAATCACTTCATTACTACTACTAGCAATGTCAGCACCGGCCGTTTGATAGCTGTCGTCTGTATAATAGGCTGCAAGACCTGCGCCTGACTGAACGACGACCTCAAACCCAAGCTTACGCAGCTTTTTGACCGCATCTGGGGTGAGTGCTACGCGGCTCTCAGTTGTACTGTCTGCACTGATAACACCGATTTTCATATCGTCTCCTTACATGCAAATACTTGCCTGATCACAAGCTTTGGCTTTATGGATATATTGAATGATAAAATAGAGGGCGCAAAAAAAGCCCTGCTCAGCTAGTACTCTGTGAAGTAAAGCACTGAGCAAAGATTATCAATTCCCTGAATGATAATGCTATCTTCATCATCTTTTTTTATTATAGAGACATCGTCCCCTACCTTTCATTGTTTAATGATGACTCATAAGTAAATAAAAAGTTAGTAGTTGTGTCTCGGCTATAACTTTTATTGTTCTATCAAAAATTATTGACAATAATAGCAGTATCTAAATTCGTTAGGTGAAATATATTGAGCTTTTAAGCGTGGAGATTATCCCCCTAGTTAATGCGTATCCTCTATAGCTATAGGTTTGTGCTATGGTAGTGTCAAGACGGGTATAAAAAATAAATTAAGTTTCGCTTATTCTATGCATTGACAATCAATTGACACTTAAAAAAGGAGTCCATATGTACTTTGTCCTCTCCCCTGCCAAGTCCTTAAATGAAACGGACGCTGTGCCTTTAAACCTTGGTAACTATTATAGCCAGCCTGCCCTCATTGAAGACGCCGCGCAGCTGATAAAAAACCTCAAGGCCAAAGATCCGATTGATTTACAAGAGCTTATGAGTATTTCTGATGATTTAGCGCAGCTTAACGCGGAGCGTAATCGAGCATGGCAGATGCCGCATGACTCTGATAATGCCAAGCCTGCCGCCTATCTGTTCGATGGTGACGTCTACACTGGTCTTGCCAGCTACGAGATGGATAAAGAGACCATGCTTTATCTCAATGAACACTTAGGTATTTTGTCTGGACTTTACGGGGTATTGAAACCTTTAGACTTGATGCAGCCGTATAGACTTGAGATGGGAACTAAGCTAAAAAACAAGCGCGGTGATAACTTGTATGAGTTTTGGGATGAGCAAATCACCGATGCTATCAATACCCAAATGGCAGATAGCGATGACAAGGTGCTTGTCAATCTAGCGTCCAATGAATACTTTAAATCGGTAAAGAAAAAGGCCTTAGACGCGCAGATTATTACCCCTAGATTTGAAGATGAAAAAAATGGTACGTATAAAGTGATTAGCTTTTATGCCAAAAAAGCGCGCGGACTAATGGTGAAATATGCGGCAGACAACAAGCTGACCAAAGCGGAACAACTCAAAGAGTTTGATTTGGCAGGTTATTATTACGTTGATAGTGAATCTGATGATAAGACGTGGACTTTTAGAAGGGATGAGGCGGATCAGTAAGATTTAACACTGTATAAAATTAACGTAAAAAAACCCCGATAAGCTAAGCTCATCGGGGTTTTGTTTTTCTAAATACTAACTTATAAGTACTATAAAATCTATAATACTAAGCAGTACAGGTTAAGGGAATGATTACATCATGCCGCCCATACCACCCATGCCGCCCATACCACCAGCGCCGCCGCCCATAGCTGCCATACCGTCATCACCTTGTGGTAAATCAGTGATCATCGCTTCAGTAGTGAGCATTAGACCAGCAACAGAAGCAGCGTTCTCTAGAGCTGAACGAGCCACTTTGGCCGGATCTAAGATACCCATCTCTAGCATATCGCCGTACTCGCCAGAAGCCGCGTTGTAGCCATAGTTACCGCTACCGTTTTTGACTTCGTTGACCACTACTGAGGCTTCTTCGCCAGAGTTGGTGACGATTTGACGCAGTGGCGCTTCCATCGCGCGACGTAGGATATTGATACCGGCGTCTTGATCGTCGTTGTCGCCTTTTAGCTCAGATAAAGCATTCATCGCACGAACTAAAGCGACACCGCCGCCAGGTACGACGCCTTCTTCGACCGCAGCGCGAGTCGCATGTAGCGCATCATCAACGCGATCTTTCTTCTCTTTCATTTCCGTCTCAGTTGCCGCGCCGACCTTGATAACCGCTACGCCGCCCGCTAGTTTTGCCATGCGCTCTTGTAGCTTTTCTTTATCGTAGTCAGAGGTAGACTCTTCGACTTGACGTTTGATAGAGTCAACACGCTCATTGATCGCAGTAGTTTCTCCTGCGCCATTAACGATGACGGTGTTTTCTTTACCAACAGTGACTTTCTTCGCGGTACCCAACTGCTCAAGGGTTGCTTCTTCTAGGCTTAGGCCGATCTCTTCAGAGATAACCGTACCACCGGTCAAAATAGCGATATCTTGTAGCATCGCTTTACGACGATCACCAAAGCCAGGTGCTTTTACGGCACAAGTTTTTAGGCCACCGCGCATATTGTTCACTACCAAGGTCGCAAGCGCTTCATTCTCAACGTCTTCAGCGATGATTAGCAAAGGCTTGCTCTGCTGCATGACTTGCTCAAGTAATGGCACGATCTCACGAATATTGCCGATTTTTTTGTCAACCAATAAGATATACGGGTTTTCAAACTCAGCGGTTAAGCTATCTTGCTTGTTAGCAAAATATGGGCTGATGTAACCACGGTCAAACTGCATGCCTTCGACCACTTCTAGAGTGTCCTCAAAGCTTGAGCCTTCCTCAACAGTGATAACGCCTTGCTTACCGACTTTTTCCATCGCCTGCGCAATCAGCTCACCGATTTTGGTGTCTGAGTTAGCCGAGATAGAGCCGACTTGGGCGATAGCTTTTGAATCGTCAGCTGGGGTTGATAACTGGTGAATCTCTTTTACCGCTTCACGTACCGCTTTATCGATACCGCGCTTAAGATCCATAGGGTTCATGCCTGCAGCGACTGATTTCATGCCTTCTTGCAGAATAGACTGAGCCAATACCGTAGCAGTGGTGGTACCGTCACCGGCGACATCATTGGTGCGGCTAGCCACTTCACGCACTAACTGTGCGCCCATGTTTTCAAACTTATTTTCAAGCTCGATCTCTTTAGCAACCGAAACGCCATCTTTAGTGATAGTCGGCGCGCCAAAAGATTTATCGATCACCACGTTACGACCTTTCGGGCCTAGTGTAACTCGTACCGCGTTTGCTAGGACGTTTACGCCGTCCATCATCTGTGTGCGGGCATCAATGCCAAACTTTACGTCTTTTGCCATGTTAAATTGCTCCATTCGTTATTTTAGTTCATTAGGTATCATTCAATTCATCTTAATGAAGAGGTTAGGGTTTTATGATTACCCTTCTAACACCCCTAATACATCAGACTCTTTCATAATAAGTAGCTCTTCGCCGTCGACTTTTACGGTTTGACCAGCATACTGACCGAATAAGACTTTGTCGCCGACTTTAACGTCCAAAGTGCGGACTTCACCGTTGTCACGAATCTGACCGTTACCCGTCGCTAGTATTTCACCTTGTGACGGCTTTTCTTGCGCTGAACCTGGTAATAAGATACCACCAGCGGTTTTGGTTTCTTCTTCTATGCGGCGTACGACAATACGATCATGTAAAGGACGAATATTCATCGATAGGACTCCAAAAGTTGTTTGAATAAAAAGTTTCGTGTCAGCCCAATAATAGCAGCGTCGTCCAGCTTTTGTTGTTGACTACGCTATAGACGCGCTCTTATAGACTCGCTTTAATAATAAGCTTCGAGCTTGTCTCAAAAAGTGGGGGCATACGCGTAGAGCTTCAAGGGCGTGGCCCAAAAATTTACAAGAATAGTGCTGATAAAAATCATCTATCCTAAGCTAAGAGCAAGCTTACTGACAGGATGTTACTGAGTCTAAATAGTGACTTCTTTTGGGTAACCTCAGCTACAAGAGCCAAACGTCTGCTTAAGAGTCGAACCTTGAAAATGTAACAAGGTATGACCATTATAATAGCTGACAACATAGTAGCTGATAATGAAATCATAAGGGCTACTGATCCGCTTTATTAAATTATAAAAATCCTTGTGAATTATTATAATGAATCCTAAATAAAAAAAGGACGATTATAATAGCGTGCTACTGGTATAAATTTTCCTTGCGTGCTGCATTCTTAAAGGCTGCGCAAAATTTATCTCAGTAGCACTGTATTTATTTCATAGTGGATTGACTATAGCTGTATAATTATTAAGGACTATCCATGACTTTACTATCTCTTTTAACGCCCTTTAATACTCAAAAACGCAGCAACAACAAACGACGTACTACGCTAATCACGGGCGCTAGTATCGCTGCTATTGGAGCTTTATCTATGACCGCCCCTACTCTGGCTAGCGCCAAAACCATTCAGCCTTCAACCGCTGATTATAGCTTTACCGTTGAAGATAAATACAAAGGTAACGCGACTCGCACCTTAAAAAAATCAGGCAATACTTGGAACTATAATGTAAAGGCTCGTGTTGCCGGCGTCGCGAGTGCGTCGCAAAGCAGTACCTTTACTATCATGGGTAATAATGTCAGTCCTTCTAAGGCTAGCACCACTTATAAGCTCTTAGGTATCGGTCGCACCCATAATCTAAGTTTCGATTCGGCAGGTAAAAAAGTTACGAGTAGCTATAAAGGCAAAACCACGACGTCAAATATGGCGCAGCAAGCTTTTGATGATTTGAGTTTAGAAGTGCAAATTCGACAAGACCTATTAAACGGTAAATTCTTAGGTAACTACTACATGGCCAAAAAAGATAAAGTAGAAAAAACACCTTTCAAAAAAGTGGGCAATACGAAAGTAACCGTACCAGCGGGCACTTTTGATACCGTACGAGTCGACCGTATTCATGATGATAATAGTCGCTCAACGAGCTTTTGGCTCGCGCCAAGCTTAGATTATCTGCCAGTCAAAGTCAGTCAAATCAACGACGGTAAAAAGATGGATTTAGAATTGAAAAAGGTACGTTAGGCGATAGCACATTGAAACTCCTAGGTTCAAAACTAAAAATCGGCGCTCTACTGTCATAGGTAGAGCGCCGATTTTTTATGTCAGAGAATGCAACTATTTTTCTCCTTTATTCATCGACGGTAAGCGCTTGAGCAAGATAAACAACCAAATATTTATCGCCAGTAATAAAGCAAAATCCAGCCCATAAACTAAAATCTCTGTCCAACTACTGCCATAAATGCGAGTGAATAATACTACGCCGCTAGCTCCTAGATAAACTAAGGTCAACATACTACTAACCAGTAGCATATAAGGGGAGCGACCGCGCACTATCGAAGGAGTGATGATAAAGGCCGGTATCAGCCACAGGCCATGCCAAGCGATACCACCAACGATATCCGGATTACTTGGATTAAACAAACTAATAAATATCGGCAATACTAAGAGCCGATATGCTATCCACACTAGCCAGGTGCGCAGTAAGCGCTGCTGCATAGGCGCAATGAGCTTTTTTGGCTTGACGGCTCTAGCCGGTTTAGGACCAGGCGTTTGCTTAGAAGGCGTAGAAGTTGTGGACATTAGCGGCGGTATTTTCCTAATTTATAGCACGTTTTTATCATTCAGCTTTTTTCATTAAGCTAACAAGCTTTAAGCCCTTAGCGCTTCCAGTTCGCTTGCAACAGCGCTTGAGCAGTAATGGCAAGCCGGCGGCCTTGGGCAATGGCCAATTCGCGCTCATCGTCTGATATAGGCTGATCATGGGCGGCGCCGCTGACATGACTAGCACCATAAGGAGTGCCACCACGTTGGGTGCGATTGAGCGCAGCCTCACCATAGGGCAATCCTACGATCATCATACCGTGATGCATCAGCGGCAACATCATCGTCAGTAGCGTGGTTTCTTGACCGCCATGCATAGAGCCTGTTGCGGTAAATACTGACGCGGGTTTGTTTTGTAGATTACCTGCCAGCCACAGTGTCACGGTATTATCCCAAAAGTACTTCATAGGAGCCGCCATATTCCCAAAATGCGTTGGGCTGCCTAAGGCCAATCCAGCGCAGTTCTTAAGATCGTCCATAGTACAGTAAAGATCGCCCTCGTCAGGTATAGCCGCTTTGCTCGCAGTCGTCTCAGCCGCCACTGTCGGCACCGTACGTATACGCGCGGTCATGCCAGCATCTTCTATCCCTTGAGCAATGGCATAAGCCAAGACATTGGTGGTGCCATGACTTGAGTAATATAGCACTAATACATAGGGATCGATCTGACTCATGGGCAAGGCTTCCTTTTGGGTTATACTCATTGAAATGATTCGAGTGCAGGCTACATTATGCCCGAGTCGTTGACTGACATGCAAACCGACTGCTACTGCCTAGCATTTTGACACAAATAAGTGGCAACTGAGGCTAGGACATTTTGTTACACTATTGTCACCTCCCTCCTTCTACATGGTCAATATGGAAAAATTAACTCAAAAATTTCCTTTTTTACAGCAGCGCTGGTTTAAATTTGTAAGGTTTTTGATTAGGCATTTTTTTGAAGATAACTGCCAACAAAAAGCCGCATCTTTGACCTACACCACGATGTTGTCAATTGTACCTATATTTACGGTACTGCTGATGATTTTGTCTTCAGTGCCCGCTCTAGCTTCTGCCCGCGCGCAGATATATGAAGTCATTTATAGCAATTTATTGCCACAATCGAGCCTGCAAGTCAGTAAATACATCAATAACTTTGCCGAAAAATCGACTAATTTAACGGCTATCGGGATAATGATTTTATTTGTCACCACTATTATGACTTTGACCACTGTTGAGCGCGCTTTCAATCAGATTTGGCGCGTGGATGAACGCTCAGGTGGGCTCAAAAGCCTGCTGCGTTATTGGACAATTATTACCTTAGGGCCTTTAGTTTTGGGGACGGCTTTTATTGCCTCAAGTGCGGTACAAAGCTTGAGTTTTCTAAATCGTCAAATAGCCGGTTACGGTATTGATTGGTCTTTTTGGGTACAGGTAGTATCAATCGGCATTACCGTAGCAGGTTTTATTGGTATGTATTGGTTTATCCCAAAAGCGCGCGTACCAGCGAAAAGCGCCATTATTGCTGGGGTGATTATAGCTGTCGTATTTGAGCTGCTCAAGCATGTATTTGGTACGGTCATGACCAACTTCACCAGTTATGAGGCGATTTATGGTGCCTTTGCGGCGATTCCAATCTTTTTATTATGGATCTATTTGTCATGGAATCTGATCTTATTAGGGGTTGAGATTAGTTATACCGTTACTATTTTTGAGACTGAAGAGGTCTATCCGCGTCATCCTTTACTAAGTTTACTCGATATGCTGAACTTGGTTTATAGCCGCTATCTAAAAGGCGAAGCGGTTAGTGAACAGGAGCTGCGTAACGTCTTGGGCCGCAAGGAGCTGCCTAAATGGTATATTTATATTAATTATCTCAAAGATAGCAATCTCATCACTATGACTGAAGATGATGATTACGTGCTCAAAAAAGATTTGAGCACCATGACGCTATGGGATTTTTATCGAACTCTGCCCTATCCCTTGCCTATCAAAGACGAGCTAGATGAGATGACGCTAGAGGATCAAGAGCCGTGGCTGAGCTTACTGGTCGATCGTTTTGAGGATACAGAAGCCTTTGCTAGACAGCAGTTAAACCTGCCACTAGCCGATATATTTGCTCATAGTCATCCACGCAAAAAACATCCGACCAAGGCTAGTAAGCCTCCTAGCTTTAAGAATAAACGGACGCCACCTTTTGAACCTGAAGCTTATGATAAAGACAGTGATATGTCTGAAAATGATGACGAGCCGCAAGCGGTCATCCCTAGAGATAGTGCAAAAGCGGTAAGCAGAGACAACCATAAACAGCAGCACAAGCGGATGAATCAGCACGCAATTACAGCTGATAGAAATATCATCACTGAAGCAGATAATCCGAATTAGGGCAAAAAGAGTAGCGATTCATTTTTTAAATACCAGTATAAATTATAAAATTTAATTGACCAAACAAGCCCATTCATTACTTTTGGTTTTCTTTGGAACAATTTTTATACGCTTCGTCAACATTGCTGTTATATTGCCCTTTAAATTATAATAAATAATAAGGGCTCTGTTTTGAAAAAAACGATGGTACTTCAAACTAAAGTATTGAGTATTACTGTTATCTCTATCATGCTTTCCGCTTGCGGTGAAGATAGTGACAGTACTCCTCCCGTAGTAAAACCGCCTTTGGTTACAGCACCTGAATCCAGTACTCCTTTAACACCGATTGAACCGAGTACGCCGATTAAACCTAGCGTACCTTTAACACCGCTTGAACCTAGCATGCCAATTAAGCCTAGTCTTCCTTTAACCCCGTTAGAACCAAGTACGCCAATTAAGCCTAGTCTTCCTTTAACGCCGTTAGAACCGAGCACGCCAATCAAACCTAGCGTACCTTTAACGCCGCTTGAGCCAAGTACACCCATTAAGCCTAGTGTACCTTTAACGCCGCTTGAGCCGAGTACGCCTATCAAACCAAGTGTACCACTCACGCCGCTTGAACCAAGTACGCCTATAAAACCTAGCATACCTTTAACACCGCTTGAACCTAGTACGCCTATCAAACCTAGTGTTCCTTTAACGCCGCTTGAACCAAGTACGCCGATCAAACCTAGCGAACCATTAACGCCACTTGAGCCAAGCACGCCGATCAAATACCCAGAACCACAAAAAGACCGTGCTGATTACTATCTATTAGGTTTCTTTGACTATAACGGTGCAGGTGAGACGCGCGATATCCGTTCTGACTTACTAGGCTCTTTCCAAGCCATGATTCAATTTGGGCAGAATCATACGGTAGATCCTCACGGCAACGAAGCAAAAAACATGCCGCGCCTAACCGCAGAAAAAGAGGCGTTATTACTGGTTACGCCTACACTTGAGATGGGTGCGATCAATGAGCTGGTTGCTGAGATTTACCAAGATGGCCTGCTATTACGCAGGGTCAATTTAGACGACCCGACCCAAATCCCAAACTCTGATCAAAACAACAGCGATGATAGACCACGTGTCGCCTATAGTAAGCGGGCTTGGTCAACCAAACTCAACTGGGAAGAGGTACAAAGCGGCCTCAAAGTTCGCATCGTCGATGCGCAAAATCGTAGCGGCGAATTGTCAGAAGATAAGATAGATTTTGCTGCTCCAGGCGAATTGATATTGACCAATATTCGTCTTGGTCTTTTGAGCGCAGTGACTGTAAATAACAATGGTCATTATATGCTGCTACAACCAGAAAAGGCGGGCGCAGATTATTTCCAGACCATTCCAGCAGCACAAATGACTATCGCTAAATACGATGACGTCGTGCTTGATCGGGTGATGGTAGCGAACGGTACTATTTATGATACGGCTTCAGGTAGTAGCTCTGAGGGCGGCGTATATAGTGGCGACATGCGCGAAAATACCGCAAAATCAACTTTTGGTGTTGGTATTAACCTCGCCAATTGGGGTGTCACTAGTGCTTCTATGCAAAGCCAAGAACAGCCGCAGCTCACCCAAAACGTCAATGCGCATCACGCTCGTGGCAAATACGCGAACGGTATCTTCAACCATGGCTTAAGCGGTGGTAATGGCATGCTGACTTTGATCGATTCGGTCGGCAATGAATTTAGTCACGAAATTGGCCATCATTATGGATTGGGGCATTACCCAGGTAAAGTTGGCGATAAAAAATTCTGGTCAGAGCACCATGCCGATAGTGGTTGGGGGTTCATGCCGCTTAGAAATAGAATGCGGGGTAACTTTGAATGGTGGCGTAAAGATGTCGGTCCCGGTACTGAAGACTCACCTACTTTCTTAGGTCAATATGGCTATGGTCGTGACGCCATGTCGGGTGGCTCTAATAACAGTGACATCTCGCGCTACACCCATTACACCGGCTATAGTACGAAAACCAAAATTCAGCCAGCCTTCGATCGTTACATGTTTGCCAGTGACTCAGTGACGGGCTATAAAAAATGGAATGCTGAGCGTCAAAGAATGCAGATCGTACAACCTAAAGTGCCAAGATCTAATAATGTTTGGTACAACAGCGCCGATGGCAACTATTTAAGACCGCGTTTGCAGGGCGTGCCTGTCTATACTATTTTAGGCGGTTATGACCCTGTTGAGCAAAAGGGTATTATTTATCCGGCAGCGCGTGGTAACTGGGGTAACGTCTTTGATTTACCGGCGGCGAGTAGTTCAGCTGACGTCGCTAGCTGCTGGCTGACCGTTACTTATAGTAATAATATGGTCAATAACATTGCCCTTGCCCCTCATCGTATGAATGGCAATGCCAATAAATTTCATGTCAATTTAGCAATCTCTGAAAATCCTAGCAAAGTCGATTTGTATTGTAAAAAAACCAACGAAGCACAGGTATTATTATCTTCAACGACTATTGGTCCATATAGCGACCCCATCAAGCCAGCCGTTACCTTTGGTAAAGAGCATGGCTTTAGCGCCTTAAGAAAAATCGAATTACCACTATTAGCGCAGCAACTTATCACCCAAACGGCCAACCCGACTATCAATTTGGACGCCGAGGGTGAGCTGATATATCACTCTTATAAAGATGATCGTGATGCGCTCAGTCAAGCGCTCAGCCCGCTTGCCTTTCAGGTACTCGAGCGTTATGAGCAGCAACAACAGACCATGTATCGCTTAAATCGTTGGGTCAATGTGTATCGCACTGATTTAGTCGAGGGCGGGCCGGAGGTCATCACTGCCTTTCAGAAGTTTATTGCAGAGTTAAATCTACGGGATGACCAACCTTTAGCAGATGTCAGTTCACTGCTTAATGGCAATAACTGCCTAAAAGTTGAGACATTAGAAGATGGTAAGCTCAATGCTTTTATCAGCGGACCAAGTGCTTGCACAGGAGATGACTCTGAGCAATGGATTCAAGACAGCAAAGGTCGTATCCATAATAAAATGGCGATAGATCAGTGCCTCATGCCGCAAGGTGGCAATGTCATTAACCTAGCCCCTTGTGATGATCAAGCAAGCTCGCAAGTTTGGCAAATGGATGTATCCGCCAACGCCATCAAGCAAGGCAATCAATGCTTTGACTTAGAAAATGGCTATTTAAATAATAATCGAGCCCGCTTAATTCGTTATGGTTGTAATAATGGCGGTAATCAAAAATGGACGATGCTCACACAAAACTCAAGCGTGATATTATCTAGCGCTGGTAAAAACCTACCATTAATTGTAGATATTATGCAAAAACAAAAGATTATGGCAAGTAATAGACAAATTCAATTAGCAACTGTAGATACTGTAGAAGAGCCGTCAATGCTAGAGAAATTGAGCACGACGATAAGTACTTGGTTTTACAGTCTAATAATTTAGTAAATAATTGTACAGAAATTCTTACTTACTCATGTACTTCTGGTGTTTAGCAGAAATGAACTAGAATAAAAGAAGCACCAAGCCTCATTCTCACCTTAACCAATAAATAAGCTCTTATATCGTATAAGGGCTTGTTTATCGTCGCTTATTTTATAATATATAGTTACTCATTATATATTTTATAGTAAGGTAGTTTACTCTTAAGACTTTTCATTTAAAAAGGCTCGCTTAGTTATTTTTGATGAGTAAGACTTAACACTATTTTTGGAGTCTGCAGCAGTGAGCGAACATACTAATAATAAGAAAAATTTACCGCATCGCTTAGTAGCCATGATTTTGCGTAGCTTTGAGCAGTTCGCAGGCCTTCTATCGATGCAAACCTTAACCAACCTCCCTGACCGTCTAAAAAACTTATGGCAAGTGCTACGCAGCTCTTATTGGTTTATTCCTACTACTTGCGTGCTAGCGGGTATCTTATTAGCGCCACTGCTGATCAGCATTGATCAGCAGTTTGATCGTGCTGCAGTGAGCGAAATCAGTTTTGCGTTTACTGGCAGTGATGAGGCGGCGCGGGCGATCATGACGGCGATTGCAGGTGCAGTATTGGGCGTCGCTGGTACGACCTTTTCGATTACCATTGCCGTACTATCTATGGCCTCATCACAGTTTGGCCCGCGGCTATTACGTAACTTTTTAACCGATACGCCCAATCAGTTTGTGCTTGGCGCTTTTATTGGTACCTTTAGTTATAGCCTACTGGTACTTAAGTCTATTCATAAGCAAGACGTTGATTTTGGCGTTCCTGAGTTTGCGGTGACCTTTGCTATCGTTATGGCGATCATTTGTGCCTTGCTATTGGTGTATTTTGTGCAGCATATGGTACATGCTATTCAGGCTTCACATGTGATTCAAGGCGCTAGCTATGATGTCATTAATAGCGTCGAATACTGGTATCCTGATCATTGTGACATTGAGCATCAGCGCCATGTGGCGCGCGGCGATGTCGATGCCTATCAGACGTGGTCTGCTACGGTTATGTATGCGCCAAGCTCAGGCTATTTGCAGCAAATTTATATCGAATCGCTTATTGTGCTTGCGCAGGACTATGGCGGCGTCATCCAGCTGTGTAGCAATTTAGGCGATTTCGTCACTGATCAAAACGTGATAGGCTACTTTTATCAGCGTCCGCCTCATCATAGCAGCGATGTGCAAAAGTCTAAAACACCTGATTTAGTGGTATTACCGCGTACTCCTGATGGCGACTTTTGGCGTCGCTTTGCCGCCAACCTTCACATCGAGCGTCGTCCTTCACACTTAAACGATATCTCCTATAAATTAGGACAAATAACTGAGATTGCCATACGCGCCCTCTCCCCTGGTATCAATGACCCACGCACCGCTGTTAATTGCGTACAGTCGTTGACGGTGTGTTTGAGTACCATGATGCGCCGCCAGCAGCCAAGTCCTTATCATTTTTATATACCGCCGCTTGATGGAGATAGCGATGACGTGGCTGTCAATCAGTCCGATAAGGCGATACTGTCACTGGTCACAAAAACGCTTGAGGTATCAGACTTTCTTGACACCTCACTGGGGGAAATTCGCCGCTACGCGATCGCTGACTTAATGGTACTAAAGGCGCTGTGCCGCGCTATGACCGACCTCAACTGTGCTCGTGTCAATAACGCTCAGCGACAAATGCTGATGCATGAGCTAACTTTGATTGAGCGTGCTGGCCGTGCGAACCTAGCTCACAGCGAGCTGGTTGATGATCTGAGTGCCATGTGCGAGCAAGCGAGGCAGTTTATTCAAGGTGATGATGCACAGCGTCAGCACTTTACTTATACTAGTACCTTTGCAAGCCATATCAATAAAGCGTTAGCAAGCCAATCTAGGTAATTTAACACTATAAATTTTGCGTTTTACTCTGCCCTTATATTTACCTTTACCTGAGACAACTTTATGGCATCTACCTCCGGCCTAAGCATCCTTGAGATCAGTGCTATCTTCCTATCGATAACCGCGCTGCTAAGCTACGTCAATCACCGCTTTATCGGCTTACCAACCACTATCGGAGTGATGGTGATCTCCATTTTGCTCTCGATCTTTGCTATATTTTTGGGATTTTTGGGCTTCGATCAGCTGATCGATTACGAGATCAGCTTATTAGATCAGCTTGATTTTACTGAAGTCTTGCTAGATGGCATGCTCTCTATGTTGCTGTTTGCTGGTGCTCTGCATGTCAACATCAGTGATTTGCGCCGCTATAAGCTTCCTATCGGTATATTGGCCTGTATTGGCACTATCATCTCAGCGGTTCTTATTGCTACCGCGATTTATTTGATGCTACCGCTGCTAGGTTTTGGCCTACCTTTTATTTGGTGCTTGTTGTTCGGCGCTTTAATCTCACCGACAGATCCTATCGCAGTGATGGGTATCTTGGCCTCTGCGGGCGCGCCCAAAAGCTTAGAAACCGTTATCGCAGGCGAGTCGTTATTCAATGATGGTATCGGCGTTGTTATCTTTGTCATTTTGCTCGGGATTCTGACTAGTGGTGATATCCCAACCGCTAATTATGTGGCGCATACTTTAGCAGTTGAAGCTGGCGGCGGTATTGTTTTTGGCTTAGTGTTAGGCGCGATTTTGTATTATATGCTCAAAAGCATTGATAGCTATCAAGAAGAGGTGCTCTTGACTTTGGCAGGTGTCATTGGCGGTTATGCGCTCGCTAGCTATTGGCACTTGTCAGGGCCACTAGCGATGGTGATGATGGGCTTAATGGTCGGGAATCGCGGACGCGCCTTGGCGATGAGTGATAAGACGCGTCACTATATTGACCTGTTTTGGGAGCTCATCGATGAGATTCTAAACGCTATTTTATTTGTCTTAATCGGTCTTGAGATTGTGATAATTGCTTACTCTAGCAACCTATTTATCGCTGGTGGCCTGACCATTATTATCGCTTTACTAGCGCGCTTTATTGTCGTGGGTATGACTACAAAAACTTTTAGTCGACAGCTTGACTTGCCCGATGGTGCTTGGAAAGTATTAACTTGGGGTGGTTTGCGCGGTGGTATATCCGTCGCCTTGGTATTACAGTTACCCATAGGCGCTGAGCGCGATATTTTATTGGCCTTGACTTATGCCGTGGTTATATTTTCAATCTTAGTACAAGGCTTGAGTGTCGGCAGGGTCGCAAAGAGCATTCGTCATGATGAGCCTCCAGCAAAAGCGATTCTATAAGCTTTAGTAGTTCTTATCTAAAACCTAGCCGGCAGCACTGTTATATCAAACCTTTACGTTTCATATTGCGATAAACCACAATGACAATGATAACGTTCAATATGAGGATGAATAATTTAAACCAGTCAAAAGGGCTAGCAAACAGATAATACAATTCAACCGGAATAAATATACCGTAGCCAAGCACGCTGAACCAATAAGCCCAAGTCCTATCTTGCCATAAGCCATAAGCCTCGATAAAACGAATACTCGCGTAAATACAGATAAAGAGTAAAAATAACGGCCAATTCTCACTGGCTCGCTGCGCAATCGCGACGCTGCTCTCAACCTGCGGAGCTAATAGCTGTCCAAAGTACTGCTGCCAAGACACCGTCGCTGTCATCAGCCATTGCTGAAGGTCGCTGTGCCATAGCCATAGTGCTCCTGCCCCTAACAGCGCGCCCACGCCTTTGACAATCTCGTAAAGGGCAACCGCTTTTATCGATTCGCTAGCCGCGCTTTTATTTGGCCTAGCCGTGTTAGACAAAGAAAGTCTCCACAACTCGGCCCTGCAGCTGCTGCGCAAAGAACGGCGTATTTTTGCCATTAGAAAGCATCGTCTCGCTCGTCACTTGCCATTCCACATTCGGATCTACCAAGATTGCGCCACCTGTGTTTTCATACTGAGCGCTGATACCGGCAATTTTTGCTGGATTAAGGCATATCTTATCGACCAACTGATTTAAGGTTAAAATCTTATCACGTACCAGCTGACAAGCAAGCGCCATAAAAGTATCGAAGTTAGAAATGCCTGGGGTGCTCTCAGCAAAAGGCGCTTTTTTGGCGGTCGCATTAAGAGGTTCGTGATGACTACAGATCGCATCTATCGTGCCGTCCTGTAGACCACGGCGCAGCGCTTGCTGATCAGTGTTACTACGTAGCGGCGGCAACACATAAGCTTGGGCATTAAACCCTTCCAAATTGTCATCGGTGAGATACAATTGATGCATAGCCACGTCACAAGTCACCGGCAAGCCTTTATCTTTCGCCCAGCGCATCAGCTCAACTGAGGATTTGCAAGACAACTGACTAAAGTGCGCGGCAATACCAGTCTCCTCCACCATCAATAACTGCGTAGATAAGGCCACGGTCTCAGCGATCCAAGGAATACCTTGGAGACCATGATATGAGGCAATGTAGCCTTCATGCGCGACCCCTTCACCAGAGAGACTTGGCTCATCAGGATAAAAAAAGACTTTTAAACCAAAAGTGGCCGCATATTCTAAAGTGCGCAATAACACTAGATCATTAGCGAAAGGCTGACGTGCATTTGAAACAGCGATACAGCCGCCTTTTTTTAGGCCGGCAATGTTAGAGGGATTATCGCCTTTTAAGCCTTCGGTCAAGGCACCAAGGATATGCAAATAAATACCGCCATCTTCAAGCGCGCGCTCACGCAGGCCCTTGAGCAGCGAGCCATTTTCTAAAATGGGGTTGGTATCCGGCGGAATCACCACATGCAAAAAGCCATTAGCCCGAGCAGCACGTCCTTCTGAGATTAGCGTACCATGCTGCTGTTGCCCCGGTTCGCGCAGACGCGCGCATAGATCAACTAGTGGCGGTAATACCCACATCTCGCGATCAGTTGCTGATGTTGCTAACTGTGCCGTCGCCGTGTCTGGCAGTGATTTTTTGAAGGCTTCTGGGAGTAAGTTGTGCATCTGAATATCAGAATTTGTGTAAGTTGTCATGAGCGTTATTACCGTGTCAATAAGGAGTATAAATAAGAGTAAAATAGCGTAGCGGGATATTAGGGTCTGTTTGACCTTGCCTCTCTGTCACTGACAAATCTTAGCTACGGGCCGCTTGATGCGCGCGCTGTCCTTCCATCGCCAAAGCCAACACCGCCATACGAATAGCCACCCCATTACTGACCTGCTTTAAGATTACCGACTGTACGCCATCTGCCACACTAGATGCAATCTCAATGCCGCGGTTCATCGGCCCTGGATGCATAATGAGTGCATCAGGCTTGGCTAGTGCGACACGCTCAGGGGTGATGCCGTAATGTTTGTAGTACTCACTCGATGAGGCAAGCAGCGGCGAGCCAATCCGTTCGTTCTGTATTCTAAGCCCCATAATGACATCGCAGTCGGTGACACATTCATTCATATCTTCATAGACATTTACACCAAAGCGCTCGATACCTTTAGGTAAAAGCGTTCGCGGCGCAATCACTCGGATATCTTTAACCCCTAACGTTTGTAGCGCACTAATATCTGAGCGTGCTACGCGTGAATGCTTAATGTCGCCAATAATCGCCACCGATAGCTCCTCAAACGGTCGCCGCGCTTCACGGTGGATCGTGAGCATATCGAGCATGCCTTGGGTTGGATGCGCGTGCCAGCCATCACCGCCGTTGATGATAGCAATATCTGGGGTGACCTCTGTGGCCATGAAGTGCGCCGCTCCTGAAGCCGAGTGACGCACCACAAAAATATCCGCGGTCATCGCTTGCAAGTTCCATAGCGTGTCGCGTAAACTCTCCCCTTTTTTGGTACTTGAGCGCGCAATATCGATATTGAGCACATTAGCGCCCAGACGCTTTTCTGCTACTTCAAAGGTCGTGCGTGTCCGCGTTGAGGGCTCAAAGAACAAATTCATTACCGTACAACCCTCAAGCTCAGGCCGGTTCAGTAACTGCCCTTTTTCATCAATAAAAGTCTCGGCCTTGGCGATGATGCTTTGAAGTTGCGCCTTATTAAGTCCTTCTACCCCTAAAAAATGGCGGATTCTGCCATCGTCGTTGAGCTGCGGGCGACTAAGAGAGATATCGAGCTGCTTGTGGATAGCTCTAGGATCGACCTTAGCGTAGTCCGTGGGCGAGGTATTAGCGGTTGAACGGGTATCATTAGAAGTTGTCATAGTCGCGAATCTTTATTATTAATTTAGAAGAAAGATTTTATAAAATGGGTTTTATATAGATCTAGAGGCTCTAAGCTGTAAAATTATGAGCTAACAGCAAGCCTATAATCACAGACAAAAAGACTTTATAGCACTTATTTGCTACACTTTACGTGACTGCACTGCTGTCGTCGATAAGATAATAACAAATCAGTAGCAAAGTCAGTAATAAGGATAGTGTAGCTGATTTTAGTAGTCGCACAAAGGCACCGTGTTGTCTATTTATCGCGCTTATTTATCACGCTAAGGCATTATTGCCTGTTTAATAATTTTTGCAAGCACAGATAGCACTAGAATAGCCCTAGATAAGCGATGAGAATAAAATAGTAATCACTCATATTGTATCGAATATTATCGGATAACTATTGAACAACTAGAGCGCTTTGAACTTCCGTTGCCCAATACTTTTAACCTCTACCTTTATACCTCTTAGGAAACTCTATGATTACCTTGGCACAATATTTAAATGAACACTCCACAAACCCCGCGGTCACTGAGCTTATTACGACGGTTACTGAGGTGGGTAAAACCATCTCAAAGTTATTACAAAAAGGCGCTTTAGCGGACATCTTAGGAGAAGCGGGTAATCAAAACGTCCAAGGCGAAGAGCAAAAGAAGCTCGATGTGTTAGCCAATGACTTATTGTTAGAGGCTTTAGCGAACAATAAACATTGTGCAGGGGTGGCCTCAGAAGAGCTCGATCATGCGACGCCTGCTAATAAGAACGGTAGTCTACTTATATTGTTTGACCCCCTTGATGGCTCATCGAATATCGATATCAATATGGCAGTGGGTACTATTTTTTCTATCTTGCCGTATCAGAGTCAAGGGCAAGTCAGTGCAGATAAGGACTTTTTGCAAGCCGGCAATAAACAATTAGCCGCTGGTTATTTGCTATATGGTACGTCTACCGTATTAGCACTCACCATTGTCGATAGCGTTGTTATGTTCAGTCTAGACCCAGACACTGGTGATTATCTACTGATAGCAGACCAGGTGCAAATCGATGCGGATACTAGCGAGTATGCTATCAACGCCTCTAACTATCGCTACTGGCAGCCGCCTATGCAGCAGTATATTGACGAGCTGATCGCTGGCAAGACTGGCGAACGCGGCCGCGATTTTAATACTCGCTGGGTGGCAGCAATGGTCGGCGATGTGCACCGGATCTTATGCCGCGGTGGTCTGTTTACCTATCCATTCGATAGTAAAGATCCTAACAAGGCCGGTAAATTGCGCTTAATGTATGAAGCCAATCCGATGAGCTTACTCATAGAGCGAGCGGGCGGTATGGCAACAGATGCCGTTACACGTATCTTAGATATTGAACCCACCGATATTCATCAGCGCGTACCGGTGGTGCTCGGTAGCAAAAACGAAGTGGATTACGTAAAACAGCTACACTCAGCGCAAGATAATCAATAAGGTCAGCTAGCTTAGTTGCAGCTTTTGCTTTGCCGTCTTTCGTCTTTATTTAAATTGTTCCCTTAACTTAAGTTATTGATTATGACCCTCAGACCTATCGAGCGCATTACCTCGGATAAGAACCAAGCGGTAAAGCTAGCAAAGGCGCTACTTACTCAAGCTCGCCAGCGCAAAAAACAGCGTCAGACTGTCATCGAAGGCGTACATTTGCTAGATGCGGTATTACGTAGTGATTATCCGCTAGTACAAGTGTTATTAGCAGAGTCCATGCAACAGCACCCAGAAGTTCAGCAAGTGCTCAGACGTTTGCCCACTTATACCAGCATTGCCGTTTTATCCGACTCTTTATACGCCAGCATCCGTAGTTTAGGCGCGGGTATCGATATTATGGCCATTATTGATATACCTAGCCCTGAGCTGTCGTCTGTTACTGAGGATTGTTTGATACTAAACGATGTACAAGATAGCGGCAATGTCGGGACTTTGCTACGTACCGCAGCGGCTGTGGGTATTAATACTGTGCTCTGCACTACCGCTACTGCCCAAGCTTGGTCCCCTAAGACCTTACGAGCTGGCATGGGGGCTCAGTTCGCACTTGATATTTTTGAGGGTTTGAGTATTGAGAATATTCTAGAAAAAGTCAAAGTGCCGCTGTTAGCCACTAGCTCCCATACCAATACTCTTATCTATCAGCATGATTTGCGCAAGCCTCTTGCTTGGATTATGGGTCACGAAGGTCAAGGGGTTAGCGATGAGCTGATGCAGTGCGCGACCCCTATCGCGCTACCGCAGCCCAACGGTCAAGAGAGCTTGAATGTGGCTATCGCAGGGTCGCTATGCCTATACGAGACTTTGCGGCAAAGACAGTATAGCTAAAATCCCTAACCTCTTATGGTTTCAAGCGATAACTAGCTGACATATGGGTTCGCTCGTAGCCATTTAGTGGCTAAAAACTTCGTGCCTTTACTCACCGGCATGCCAGCGTGTAGGCTCAAAGGTTCAATACTACCGTCAAACTTGGTATTAGCAAAATATAATGCCATGCCTTTTTTGGGTCTGACTTCTAAATTTATCTTAGGAAAGTTAGTACCGCCGCCAGCCTCTACATCCGATAGATACATCAGCAAAGTACCTACGCGTTGGCCGCCTTTACCGATATTTTTTTGATAATTTTCATTTTTAGGATCAAAAAAATCATAATGTGGGCGATACTCTTGGCCCTTACTATATTGTAAAACCTGTAACCCTTCACCATGAACCACTGGCCAATGTAATAAGGCTTCTATCCTATTTTCTATCGTCGTTATCAATGGCGTAGCGCCGCGTTGAAAGCCGTAGCTTTTACTGGTTCTAGCATCGTGCTCTGCAAAAGTACCATCGACAGGGCTTACAACTCGAGAGTCTCGCATTTTCCCTTCAGTACTGCTTATCAGTTGATCACATTCTTTATGACTTAAGAAGCTCTCAATAACAGCGACAAAGGGAGGGTAAAAAGTCGATGCCAGTCTAACAGTCTTATCCGGCAGAACTATCGAGTTATGACTCATATCCATATAAGGGAGATTGATAGTACCTGATTGCTGCGACATCAGCTCATAAGCTGCGCCATAAAAACCTCTTTCAAAAAGCGTGTTAATGATTTTATGATAGGCAACGCCGCGATCTATATTCTTTGCGATCCACTGCTGCCAAGTGGGTTCTAATTGTAAAATTGCATTCATACTTACTCTTTCTCCTCTCGTCCATGAAAATTATCTTAATAGCATTATAGGGTCATATATTAGACTAAACAAAGCCTGTATCCAATAACCCTGCCCTAACCAATAACACTTAGGTTTAGGGCGTGTTTTTATAAACTATCAACTTATCTCACAATAAAAACTCAGCCTAATAAAAAGCCCCGCTATATCATAGCAGGGCTCGTGTAATGTAAATTAAGTATATTGATAGTATGAGGATTTAAGCCTTATACTTTGCTAGTCAATTCAGGTAAAGCTTCGAATAGATCCGCTTCTAAGAAGTAATCAGCAACGCTAGCAATAGGCGCTTCTGGATCATTATTGATCGCCACGATAACTTTAGAGTCTTTCATACCTGCTAAATGCTGAATTGCACCAGAGATACCAGCGGCGATATACAGTTGCGGCGCAACGATCTTACCTGTTTGACCGACCTGCATATCGTTTGGAACATAGCCTGCGTCTACAGCGGCACGTGATGCACCGATAGCAGCGCCTAGTTTATCCGCTAGAGGCTCAATGTATTTAGTGAAGTTTTCACCATTTGCCAAGGCACGACCACCAGATATGACGATACCTGCTGAAGTGAGCTCTGGACGATCTGAGGCGGCCATTTCTTCATTGACAAAGCTTGACTTACCTGCATCTTGTACATTATCGATAGTTTCAACGGTAGCTGAACCACCTTCACTTGCTACTGGATCAAAAGCAGTCGTACGTACAGTTAAGACTACTTTTTCTTCAGAGGTTTTCACCGTTGCAGTCGCGTTACCGGCATAGATAGGACGCTCAAAGGTTTGTGCATCTACTACTGCTGAGATCTCAGACAGCATGCTAACGTCAAGTAGCGCTGCAACGCGAGGCATGAAGTTCTTACCGGTTGTGGTAGCAGCAGCGACAATATGGCTGTAATCGCCAGCGATATCCGCTACCAATAGCGCAACGTTTGCTGCTAGTTGATGCTCGTAAGCGGCATTATCCGCTAATAAGACTTTGCTGACGCCTTCAGCTTTTGCCGCTTCATCAGCAGCTGCTTGTGCGCTACTGCCAGCAACTAGTACATGAACGTCATCACCTATCTGTTTCGCAGCGGCAATAGTATTTAAGGTTGCCTTTTTTAGACTGGCATTGTCATGTTCTGCATATACCAAAATGGCCATTGTTCTTATCCTTTATATATTCGCGTAATCGTTTATGTGCTTTAATATCTATGATGGCAGCTTCTGTGATATATCTTATTCTCTAGTCTCTATCTTATAAAAGAACTTAGAAGAAGCTATATTTTGAGAGAATTCATGTTTATCACTCTGCCAAATCTATAGTTTAAATTAGATTACTTTAGCTTCATTTTTTAGCTTATCAACCAACTCATCTACAGACTTCACAGTGATACCGGCTTTGCGTTCTGCTGGCGGCTCAACTTTAGTGATCTGCTGCTTAGAGGCCATGTCTACGCCAAAATCAGCTGGCGTTTTTTCGTCAAGTGGCTTCTTCTTCGCTTTCATAATGTTTGGTAGCTTAGCGTAGCGTGGCTCGTTTAGACGCAAGTCAGTAGTAATAATAGCAGGTAGATCTAAAGCAACCGTTTGCAGACCGCCATCAATCTCACGAGTGACGTTTACTTTGTCGCCTTCTACTTTGACTTCTGAAGCAAAAGTACCTTGACCCACGCCCATTAGCGCCGCTAACATCTGGCCCGTTTGGTTGTTGTCGTCATCAATTGCTTGCTTACCTAACAAGATGATATCTGTACTCTCGCTTTCAGCGATATTCTTTAGGATTTTGGCCACTTGTAATGGGTATGGCTTCTCGTCAGTTTGAACAAGTACACCACGATCAGCACCTAGTGCTAGAGCTGCACGGATCTGCTCTTGTGACTCTTTTGGTCCGATTGAAGCGACGATGATCTCATCGATGACGCCTGCTTCTTTTAGGCGTACCGCCTCTTCTACAGCGATTTCATCAAATGGGTTGATAGACATTTTAGTGTTTGATAAGTCTACACCTGAATTATCGGCTTTGACACGAACTTTTACGTTATAATCAATGACACGCTTGACCGCGACTAATGCTTTCATACGTTCCTCGTTTATGAATATTATGAATTAAAGCCATTCATTGATGGCTATTATGAATCTTACTTTTATTAATCTTACCTTTGACACAAAGTTCACTATAGTAAGTAAGCTGAACTGTGATGAATGTTTACACTTAGCTTATAAGACCCGACTATCTTGCGTGAGCAAGGCTTTTAGGTCAAGATGACGCCGTGAATAATGGGTCATAAATTTATAAGCATTTGGATAAATACTATAATTGAAATTATAATGGACTTACTAATTTTTCTAAAGCCTTGTTATTAGTACCCTTTATAGCATCAGTCACCAACGAATTGCTTAACTTTTTGTTATTATTTCGAAAATATCTCAACCCTACCTTTCTGCTCAATGCCGTTATCGTAGGCTGTTACCAAGATTTTATTATCCCGAATATCATCAAATAGTGACCAGTCAGGACTTGTATCACTGGTTTTTATGACGCTTATATCAGCTGTTGTTTCCATAATTACTGCAAAAACTTCCGTTTTAGATTTTATACCATTTTTACGAAGAATTTGCTTGATATCATTCTCGCTTAATTTTGCTTGTTTTAAATTATTATAAAGATACTCTCCATTCGCCATCAAAATAATAGGCTGATTATCTATAAGCGCTTTAAAGGATTTGAACTTTCGTCTAACAATAGAAAGTAGCGCTTGCAACGTGAACAGCATACCAATGGCGAACACGCCTTGAAGTAGCGAAGTCGATTTTGACAATACGGTAGAAGCCAAAATACTACCAATACCAATAGTCATAGCTAGATCATAGCTCGATAACTTTGAGAAACTCCGTAAGCCGACAATGCGAGTAAATAATATCAGAAAGAAATAAAACCCCATGACTGACAGCGCTATGCCGACAACTTGTTGCCAATCAATCGAAAACCAAGTTTGCCAGTCCATATTCTTATCCAAGTAGTTTTGACTTTATAGATGACACTCATTGTAAGATATCAATCGAGTTTTCCTTGTTACTTTCTTTTTATTATGTCTCTTAAGCTGTTGAACATTGGTAAGTAACGATGTTTCTTAAAGACGATGTTTCTTCAAAAAAGCGTTTAGCTATTTATCAACAATCGCTTATAGAACTCATCCAAAAATTTAGACAAAAAAAAGCAACCTTATCAGAGGTTGCTTTTGCTATACAGTCTAAACAATAGGGTTGTTGTTATCACAACATAGTAATCTGTGCGTGTAAATTTACAAGTAAGATTGACTGAGTCTCAGTCATTACTTACAGGAAATACACTTAAAGTGCTTCGATTTGCTCAGCTTGGGGACCTTTTTGGCCTTCACCTAAAACAAATGATACTTTTTGGCCTTCAGCTAGAGTTTTGAAACCACTACCTTGGATAGCGCTGTAATGAGCGAATACATCTTGTCCACCATTATCTTGTGCGATGAAACCAAAGCCTTTAGCTTCATTAAACCACTTTACGGTGCCTTCAACTTTATCAGACATAATTTTTCCTAACTCTTAAACGATTGGTGAGACATAGGTCATCACCGATTAATTGATAAATACTCATCTACCTTCGGAGGAAAACCTTTAACCAAACACCGTAATTTATCTTAGCGATTGCTTACAGTTATTGGCTTACAGCCTACGAGTATTCTTTGATTATAGCAGCTTTTATTAGTAGTAACAGGTTAAATTAGAAATTTTTGTAAACTTTTACTTGCCAATGAGTCAGTCTTATGTCCATAAATAATAAAGGAGATTTAATTTGCTATAGGTAGCCAAGGAGAAGCTAATACCAGTAAGCACAAAGCAAAGAATATCAGCGCAAAAGATTGGCTATAGGCTATATATTTAACCGGTACGACCAAATCTGAGGGTGAGTCTGGAATGCCTTTACGCTTAAGCAGTCGGGTGCCATATATCCAGCCAAAGACGGTATAGATGCCATAAGCGGCTGGCACAGCCACAGCAAGTGGCGCTAAATCTATGGCGTATAAGGCGATTGTTGAGACAAAAAACCAGGCGGTATCTGCAAATGAGCTGAACTTAAAGAGCGCTGATTTAGGGAGCTTACCGTCACTACGCTTGAGCATTGAGCACTCGATCCAAATCAGAACAGCGACTACGGCGCTAAGAGTAATATATGCGAACTGCGGCGTTAGCCAGTCTAGATTTGATAATTGCACAACACAACCTATAATTTGGGAATGAGATTTAATTTTGGCTTATTTTACGCTTAGTCTAGAGAGACGCGCTTAGGTCAACAGTTACGAGGTATACAGTAACCCTTTATATAATATATCGTGCTTTATAAAAAACAGGTTCAAAGACTAAGGTGAGTGTTTATATGAGGCAATCCCAATTAGTTTTCAAGCTCATTGCTAGATTAGACACCTCTTTTGCTCGCCTATAAACCTTCTATTTATAAAAAACCCATGCTATCAAGCTGATAACATGGGTTAATGTTTTTAATAAAACTAAAATCTCAAAAATCAGACTTTAAAACTACAGAGATAACTCATTGAATTGAGTTTTAGTTTTTATCTTTGTCGATAATTTTATTACCACCGATCCAAGGCATCATACCGCGCAGTTTAGCGCCAGTAATCTCGATTTGATGCTCAGCGTTGTTACGACGACGGGCAGTCATTGACGGATAGTTCGTCGCGCCCTCAGAGATAAACATTTTCGCATACTCGCCTGACTGGATGCGTTTTAGCGCATTACGCATCGCTTCGCGTGATTGCTCATTGATGACTTCGGTGCCCGTTACATACTCGCCGTACTCAGCGTTGTTACTGATAGAGTAGTTCATATCAGCGATACCGCCTTCATACATCAGATCAACGATAAGCTTGAGCTCATGTAAGCACTCAAAATAAGCCATCTCTGGCGCATAACCGGCTTCAGTAAGCGTCTCAAAGCCCATTTTTACTAGCTCTACTGCGCCACCGCAAAGGACTGCTTGCTCGCCGAATAGATCCGTTTCAGTTTCATCTTTGAATGTGGTCTCGATGATGCCTGAACGACCACCACCTACGCCTGCAGCGTAAGATAGGGCCAACTGCTTGGCTTGACCTGAAGCATCTTGATAGATAGCGATGAGATCAGGAATACCGCCGCCTTTAGTGAACTCGTTACGCACCGTATGACCAGGCGCTTTTGGCGCGACCATAATGACATCAAGATCACTGCGTGGCTCCACTTGATTATAGTGAATCGCAAAACCGTGAGCGAACGCTAACGTTGCGCCTTCTTTGATATTCGGCTCGATCTCATTATTATAGAGCTCTTTTTGGAACTCATCAGGCGTCAGAATCATTACTACATCAGCGGCCTTTACCGCTTCAGCTACTTCTGCAACTTTTAGCCCAGCGTTTTCAGCTTTTTTTCTGGAGCTAGAGTTGGCACGTAGACCAACTGTGACGTCTACGCCTGAATCTTGCAAGTTTAACGCGTGAGCATGGCCTTGTGAGCCGTAACCGATAATAGCGACTTTTTTACCTTGGATGATAGATAAATCACAGTCTTTATCATAAAAAACGTTCATACAGAGTCCTTTTCCTTAATCATGGAGAGCCATGGCTAGTAAATGCTTATAGCATCGCCAATCTTTTTAATAATTGTACGCTATAAGCTTATTGTGAATATTGAGTTATCACCTTTTAAATAGTAATAACTGACAGTGTTAGTTTAGACAGCAAAACTTAATAGTTTTTATACACTTAGCGTTTTTTCGCCGCGGGCAATGCCTATTACGCCAGAGCGGACGACTTCAAGCACGCGCTCACGACCAATAGTGTCGATGAAACCGTCAAGCTTGGCTTTATCACCAACGATTTGAATAGTGTATAAGCTAGCATTGACATCAACGATCTGCGCGCGAAAGATATCGGCGCTACGCTTAATCTCTTCACGGACATTGCCGGTCGCGCGTACTTTAATTAGCATCAGCTCACGCTCAACGTGAACCGTTTCTGATAGGTTAAGCACTTTAACGACTTCAATGAGCTTATGCAACTGCTTAGTAATTTGCTCTATTTTTTCTGGAGAAGTAATCGTCGTTAGCGTCAAACGCGAGATAGTGGAATCATCGGTTGGGGCGACGTTCAAGGTTTCGATATTATAGCCGCGCTGCGAAAATAAGCCGACCAATCGCGACAACGACCCTGCTTCGTTTTCCATTAATACCGAGATCAGATGTGGTTGTTGCATTAAGTACGCTCTCCTTTGGTTAGCCACATATCACGCATTGTCTGTCCGGCAACTTGCATCGGATAGACGTGTTCATTACGATCAACATAGACGTCGATAAATACTAGCTTATCAGTCATCGCCATAGCTTCTGCTATTTGTGCTTCCATGGTTTCAGGATCGGTAATCTTTATACCGACATGCCCGTAGCTCTCAGCGAGTTTTATAAAATCGGGTAAAGAATTCATATAAGACTGAGCATGACGACCTTCATATAGCATGTCCTGCCACTGCTTAACCATGCCAAGCTGCGCATTATTGATATTCAAGATTTTGACGGGCAGATTGTACTGTAAGCAAGTCGATAGCTCTTGGATATTCATCTGAATAGAGCCTTCGCCGGTGATACACACCACGTCGCGATCTGGACAAGCCAGCTTAGCTGCCATAGCATAAGGCAGACCCACACCCATTGTGCCAAGGCCACCTGAGTTTAGCCATTGACGCGGCTCTCTATAGGTATAATAAAGGGCAGCAAACATCTGATGCTGACCGACATCGCTTGTGATAATAGCGTTGCTATTGGTTACTTTATCTAAAGCTTGTACCACGCTTTGCGGCTTAATACCGTTTTCAGTGCTCGTGTCATAACGTAGGCCATGACGCTTACGCCACTCATTTATCTGTGACCACCAATCAGTTAATGCAGGCTGATCAAGCTCCTTATCATTCCCTACGCTCTCAAGCATATCAGTCAAGACGGATTTGACATCACCAACGATAGGAATATGAGCGAAGATAGTTTTTGAGATAGAAGCCGGATCGATATCGATATGAATAATCGTCGCATTCGGGCAGAATTTTTTGACATTGTTGGTAACACGATCGTCGAAACGTGCGCCTACTGCGAGGATAACGTCAGCGTGATGCATACTCATATTGGCTTCATAAGTACCATGCATACCGAGCATCCCTAGAAACTGCTCGTCAGTACCATCAAAAGCACCCAAGCCCATCAGTGTATTGGTTACGGGTAGATTCAGACGATGCGCAAGATCGCGAAGCTCCTCATAGGCGTTACTCCAAATTACGCCACCCCCTGAGTAGACTACTGGGCGCTTCGCAGCTAATAAAGTCTCAACCGCTCGTTTGATCTGACCGCCATGACCTTTTTGTGAAGGCTGATAAGAGCGCATTGATACCGATTCTGGGTACTCATAAACGTATTTTTCGCTTGGCGCTGTCATGTCTTTTGGCACATCGATAACGACAGGACCCGGACGACCTGAGCTTGCGATATGGAAGGCTTTTTTGACGATGGTTGGGATTTCGCTAGCATGACGCACTTGGAAGCTATGTTTGACGATTGGACGCGAGACGCCAACCATGTCAGTCTCTTGGAATGCGTCTTCACCGATTAGGCTACTAGGTACCTGCCCTGAGATCACTACCATCGGCACTGAGTCCATAAAGGCCGTAGCAATAGCCGTTACTGTATTGGTCGCGCCTGGGCCTGAAGTTGCAAGTACAACACCCGTATTACCCGTCACTCGCGAGTAGGCATCGGCCATATGGCCGGCCGCTTGCTCATGACGCACTAAGATGTGCTCAATAGCTTCCTGTTGGAACAGGGCATCATAGATATGTAGGACCGCGCCACCGGGATAACCGAAGATATACTTGACGCCTTCATCAGTTAGCGCTTGTATCAGCATCTCAGCACCAGAGAGCATGACAGGCTCATGCTCAGCAAGCTGCTGCTGCTTTTCTTCAAAATGTTTGGCGGCGTTAGCCGTTTGCGTGTGTCCGGTCATATTCGGACTTTGCGTAGTTTGCGTCACTATCATCACCTTTATTTACAGCGCAGATGCAGCTTTTATGAGTATAGATCAGGGCATAAGAACTTATATGCTTTAATCTACTACCCAAGATTGTGCTTATCTTTGTCCATAGAAGAGTATCTACTCACTATGCAAAAACAGCTTGGCTTTATAAAAAGCATAAAGCAGCTTGCTACTTGAACACAGCCATTTTAAGGTCAGTTTTGTGAGGAGGTATATCGATATATGATGACTAGATGCGAGTGCATCTATAAAAGAGGCTTTCTATTATTCAAGTACTAACCAAATACCAATAAAGCGTTACTACAATAAAGGCTAATAGGTCACTTAATCACCAAAGATAAAAGAGTTTAAACTCACTAATAATCATTATTACGATTGCGTCTTAGTGTCTTTGCGTAAGCTATCTAGCTTTAAATTTTGTAGCATCAAAATCAGTTTGTAACATTCATACGCCATTATTTATGGCAACAAACCGATGCGTCGGTAAAGGTGTAAAAATAATAAAGTTATCTTAGTCATTGTAGACCGATAAGTCCGGAGACAAATAGCATAAACAACAATAGGCCAATAGATGACCGCTATCCTTGCTTTGCTATTGTCACAAAGAAAACAAAACTATTAAGCCGCCGATAAGCATCCTAATAGACTTTATTTTCAAGTGCTACGGCAAAATTATAAATGCCGCTCACTGACCAACTGTTATTATAGTCACTGTTTTAGTTATTATTGTCAAGAGAAACTTATGAAGCCCGAGCCCAACTATAAGTTTTAAAATAGCCTTTGAAACAAAATCTTTGGTATTATGTTTTGAAGGTTTTTATTAAATTGAGCTAAGTTTTTTTAATTATGTATAATGTGGCTAGGCTTTGATACTCATATAGATATCGATAGATAAACACTCCCTGTTTTTTCATTGGCAAAAAGGATTCTGATAATGGCTTACGTCCCCTTGACAACTATCGCTTCTAAGCTTGTTTTTGGCTTGCTGACTTGCAGTATTTTATTATTATCTATGAATGCCAGTCATGCGATTCAGGTTTATAAGTCGATTGGAGCGCATGGGGAGATCAAATATAGCCAACATCCTCCGCAAAATGGCAAAAATATCGAGATGATTGAGTTTCGCAGTGATGGTCGCCAAACCGATGCTGGTCAAATGGCTAATAGAACAAGTGACAGTCCAGATACTATTCCTAAAGACGCTGAAGCACAGCGAGTTGAGCAGCTTGAGGCTCGTATTAAAGCTCAAGAAGCCAATGCCAATGCTCAGCGCTGCCAATCGCTACGTAATAACCTAACCAATCTCAATGTGGGTGGACGCATCTATGAGATGGACGCTAGTGGTAAGCGCGAATACTTAGATAGCCGTGAGATTGAGCTTAAGCGCGAGCGAGTACAACAAGCGATTAACCAGTATTGTGGCTAAATCGTTTTATACGCTCACAATTAGGCCACGCTGCCGCAGTCTAAACGGCTAAGCCCTCGATCACATGACGAACGGCGGCTGGCATATCTTGTGCTTGCATGCCGCGCTGCCCTATCAACAGTGATGAGCGACAATTATCATGCATACCTAGTTTCAATAAGGTATCTCCTGCTAAGCCATGAATGACCACTGCCTGTCTGAGACTTCGCGCTTCATCAGCTAAATCCAACTGTGCTATCAGTCCTGCACATACTCCTGATAGCACATCACCCATACCCGCCGTTGCCATTCCGGCATTGCCAGTAGCGCAAACATAAACTTTCGATTTAGCTTTACTATGTTTATCGTTTAGATTCTGCTCTAATATCAGCGTCCCTGCCCCTTTTAGTACCCAATCACCGCCATACTTGTCAGCGCCGTGCTTAATGGCGGTTAAGCGATCTTCTTCTATTTCGCTAATCTTTTTATCTAACAGTCTCGCCGCCTCACCACTATGCGGTGTTAAGTACACTTTATGCCGATTGCTGTGCGCCTTTAACTTTTTAATTAAGTTATGCTTCTCCCTCTGCAAAGTCGCCAAATGGTATAAGCCATCCGCATCGATGACCATAGCTTTATCTGCTTCAATGCTAGCGGTAACATAAACGACAAATAAGTCTTTGGCTTTATCATCACGGCCAAGTCCCATGCCTATAGCGATAACGCTAGCATCTTTAATCAAGGTTTTGACACCCTTAACATCGTGCAGATCGATAGTCATTGCATCAGGTAATGACGTCAGTAACGCCCCATGAAAAGCGTCATGGCAGGCTACTGTTATTTTGCCAGCTCCAGTTGCCATCGCACTAGAAGCGGATAAAATTGCCGCACCGCCCATGCCTTGCGAGCCGTCTATACGGTTGCCACCTATCACTAGAACGTGACCATAACTGCCTTTATAGCTGTTTTGCTGGCGCGGCGCTAAGGCGTAAGCGGTCTTCAATAAAGTAGCTACAGGCGTTATGGAGCTGATAGGTATGAGCGGGATATCCAAAACTTCACCAGTATAATCTTTACCATCTTTGGTATGTAAGCCTAGCTTGCGCGCGACAAGGCATAAAGTAATATCAGCGCGTATTGCCAAATGATCAAATACTTGCCCTGTTGAGGCCACAAGACCACTAGGAATATCTACCGCCACCACCAAAGCACGGTCACACTCAGTCAGTTGATTAAAAGTGGTAATCGCTTGCTGATAAATACCTGTTGGTGCGCGATCCAGACCGATACCGAAGATAGCATCGATATAGACATCAGCTCTGGATAAGTTACCTTCACCAAACTCCTGATCTTCAAACCCCTGGTCTTCAAAACATAGATAAGAGCAACCACTGGTTAATGCCAAGCGTTGGGCTTTAAGGGCATCACTGATCTGCTCTGTCTCCTTCTCGCTATTTTTAGCGTTATAATTATCGCCCTTGTCGATAGCTGTCATGCCAACAGTCATGACTTTGACTTGCCAGCCCGCTTGCTGCAAATATAAAGCAATCAGCCAACCATCACCGCCATTATTACCTCGTCCCACCCAAATAATGGCGCGTTTACCTCTATTGTACTGCTGAGTAGCGAGGTGAACATTATCATAACTCAGCCAGCGGTTTTTTTTACTTTGCATGCTATCTTCGATGTTTATAATACGCTGCGTCATCTGCCAAGCCGCCTGCTGCATCAGAGCAAAACTGCTATAGCCTTTGGCAAACCATTCTTGCTCCATAGCATAGACTTGCTGGCTGTTATACAAAGCGATGGGCATCGTTGCGGAACTCGAAAGCAACTCTTTAGTGGTAGACATAAATAATCCTTATATGGTTTAGAGTACAAAGAGATGCTAATAAGGGTAGCAAATGCCGGCGGCGGCTTCTGTATGGATATCATCAGTATTGTGCTATCTTTTTTGGGTTAGCTCGCTTGTCATGGCATAATAGCTTTCTAGAACTCGTTCACTCATCCCTCTATCTCAGCCAATTATCTTAGCCTATGAAATCATCTCCCACCCTGATACCTAGCACTGACCAACCTACCTTTACCTCACCTAAAGAGATAAAGCAGTGGATTAAAGCGCAAGCGCAGGATTTAGGGTTCGCAGATTGCGGATTTATATCCGTACAGCATCCTTTGTTTGCGCAGCAGCTTGAACAGTTGCAGCTTTGGCTCGCCAAAGGTTATGAAGGGCAGTTGCAGTTTATGCATGGCAACCATCATCTACGCGCTCATCCTGAACAGTTAGTAGAAGGCGCTAAGACTATTATTAGCGTGCGTATGAACTACTTGACTGATGCCCCTAAACCGCGCACCGTTGAAGATGAGGATCGCCCAAATCAGGGTATTATCGCGCGCTATGCTCGCGGGCGCGACTATCACAAGACTATGCGTAGTCGCCTCAAACAGTTGGCTCTGAGAATAGAAGCGATGCTGCCGGAATGGAGGCATTTAGCGATTGGAGCTGATATCGGTGCAGATAACGACTTCGTCTTTCGGCCTTTTAGTGATTCTGCGCCTATTTTTGAGAGACCCATCGCCGATGCAGCTGGACTGGGCTGGACCGGTAAGCATACGTTACTGCTCAATAAACAAGCCGGTTCTTTTTTTGTATTAGGCGAGCTGTTCATTAGTCTAGAGCTACCTGCTGATCAGCCGATTACAGCGCATTGCGGTAGCTGCCAGGCTTGTATTGATATCTGCCCTACTAGGGCTATCGTAGCTCCGCATGAGCTTAATGCAGCAGCTTGTATCTCTTATTTGACCATTGAGCATGACGGTGTTATCGATGTTAAATATCGCCGTGCTATTGGTAACCGCGTGTTTGGCTGCGATGATTGTCAGCTAATATGCCCGTGGAATCGTTACGCCAAGATTACGACCGTTGAGGACTTTGCTCCAAGGCACAAACTCGATAGCAGTAGTCTGCTTGAGCTGTGGCAGTGGAGCGAAGCCGATTTTTTACAATACACGCAAGGCAGTCCGCTTAGGCGTACAGGCTATGTGAACTTCCTACGTAATATCGCTATCGGCCTAGGCAATGCTAACGCTAGAAAAAATAATATCGAGCAATTAAAATCCAAGCTTGGTGTGCACAATGACATATTGGACGAGCATATACACTGGGCTATAGAAGAGCAAGTTATTAGATTAGCAAACTAGCCGATAGTAACCGTTCTACTTCAAAACAAACGCAAGAAAAAACGCCTCTTACTATGTAAAAGGCGTCTTTGTATTATCTATCGTTAGCTATTATATTAGCTAAATTCTAACTAAAAACATTATTATGGCTTAGGAATGCGTAGTACTTGACCGGGATATATTTTATCTGGATCAGATAACATAGGCTTATTGGCTTCAAATATTTTCATATAATCACTCGATGAGCCATAAACGTCTTGTGCGATTTTAGATAAGCTGTCCCCTGATTTAACCGTATACATCGTCGATTCTGGTGCATCTTCTTCGATATCGATATTGTCAATAACTTTGGCCACGTTTTGTACGTTACCGATAGCGATAATGGCTTTTTCGCGATCCGCTTGAGTCTTTGCATTACCACTGATCTCAGCGGTATCAGTAGAACCATTATATTTGACTTTCAGATTGCTGATTTGCAAGTTCTGCTGCTGAATACGGCGCAGTAAAATATTGGCCACCGATTGAGCCGATGGTTCGCTATCTTTTACTGGGGTATTGGCATCTGCTTTTGTTTCTTTTTTTGCATCGTGCTTGTCATCATCACGATTAAAAATTTTATCACCAATATCTTTTGCGAAACTGAACATTCCCATCTAATTACTCCTTAAATATTATTGTTTGTTGTGTACTTAATGAGTATAACAAAGACAATAGCTTTGGGTAGTAGCGGTATGTTGAGTAATGTTAAGCTTATGAAAACTTATGTCATTTAGAAGATAAGCTAAACATGCTACCAGTTTACGATAGCAAGCATAAAACAAAAAAAAACCGCTTATCTATTAAGATAAACGGCGTAACAATTAGCTAATGACAGGTTAAAAAAACCTAATTATAGCTGAGCTTGTACATAATCAATGGCTTTTTGCACTGTAGTCAACTCTGCTGAGTCTTCATCAGGGATAGTGATACCAAAATCACTTTCAAAAGACATGACTAGCTCAACTAAATCTAAAGAATCAGCGCCTAAGTCTTCCATGAAAGAAGCTTCATTTTTGATATCTTCAACATTCATACCTAACTGCTCTGCTACGGCAGATTTTATTCTTAGCTCAATATCATTATTGCTCATGTAGAGTACTCCTTGGTGTCTATCAATTTGAGAATTATAGCAATTATCTAAAGTGTTAAGGACTCGGTTGGACTATGATAGTGAGGGCTGGTACAGATAACCCAATATCGTTGTCAGTCTTAGCCCGAGTAACCAATTGCTATAATACAGGGGTTTGGCCTAAAAGTGTCCGTTATTATAACAGCATTTATTAGAGTTTACACTCGTTCACACAATTTTTTATAGTGCTAATGTAATCTTTTAGTATTTAGCTTTTTTTGTGCTGTTTATTACATGTACATGCCGCCATTGACTGGAATGACCGCTCCTGTGATATAGCTGGCCTCATCACCTGCTAAAAACAGTACGGCAGCGGCGATATCTTCTGGTTGACCTAAGCGGCCAATAGGTACAGCATCTAACATAGAGTTGAGTAGCCGCTCGTCAAGCTCATCGGTCATATCTGTTTCGATCAGACCAGGCGCCACACAATTGATAGTGACTTGTCGTGAGCCAATCTCGCGCGCTAAAGTACGACTAAAACCTTCCAGACCTGCTTTAGTCGCTGCATAGTTGGATTGTCCAGCATTACCCATCTTGGCGACCACTGAGCTAATATTAATAATACGGCCACGGCGCGCTTTCATCATACCGCGAATCGCACGTTTACTCATACGGTATACGGAGGTGAGGTTAGTATCAATAACACTTTCCCAATCCTCATCTTTCATGCGCATCAGTAAGCCATCTTTGGTAATACCTGCGTTATTGACCAATACTTGTACGGCGCCATAAACACTCTCGATCTCTTCAAACAGCTTATCAATCTGCTCAGGATCGCGGACATCTAACACACGGCCTATACCGCCAGAGTCATGCAAATAATCATCAATAAGGGCGGCCCCTTTCTCAGTCGTTGCGGTACCAATGACAAAGTGACCTTCTTTTGCAAAGCGTTTGGCAACAGCTTTGCCTATGCCTCGGCTAGCACCAGAAACTAAAGTAATCGTGCGACTCATGATAATGCCTCCACTAATTTATCAAGGCGGGCAGGCTTATCCGTTGGATAGCTCGTAATAGGCTGCGCTTGACGCTTGGCCAAATTACTCAGTACGTTACCGCTGCCACATTCAATTAGAATATTGATTTGTTTATCCGCGAGCTCTTGCATAGTCTTTGACCATAACACTGCTTCACTGAGCTGCTCAGTCAAAGCTTGCTTAATGCCGGGTGAACTGGTTTCAACCCGTGCATGACGGTTTTGAATAACCGGAATCGTCGCTTGATCAAAATTAATAGCTGCCAAAGCTTCAGCTAGCGCTTGGCTAGCCGGTTCCATTAAAGCGCAATGCGAAGGCACGCTTACTTTAAGAGGAATAGCTTTTTTGCCCGTATTTTGTACTTTGTCGATGACAGCAGCAACGCCAAGAGCATTGCCTGAGATTACCACTTGCCCCGGACTATTGAAGTTTGCAGCGTTGACGATAGCGTCGTCCACATGCTCAGTCGCTTGCTCACATAAGGTTTTAACGCGGCTATCTTCGAGACCCAATACCGCCGCCATAGCGGTATCGATACCGGCGACTGCTTCTTGCATTAACTGACCACGTGTATGTACTAGCTGTATTGCATCAGCGAAACTAAGCACTCCAGAAGCACACAATGCGCTGTACTCTCCAAGAGAATGTCCCGCTAAGTAGCAAGGAGCAATATTCGCTTCAGTCAGCTTTTCTTGTAAGATACGCCAAATGGCGATACTCGCAGCTAATAGAGCTGGCTGAGTATATTGCGTCTGGTTTAGCTTTTCTTCGTCCTGACAAATCGCCCACAAGTCCTCTCCCAGCGCGGTGCTGGCCTCAGCGAAAGTATCACGAATCTGCGGATAAATCTCGCTGAGCTCTGCGGTCATACCGACTGCTTGCGCACCTTGCCCAGGAAAGACAATTGCAATACGGGGTTTTGTTGTTATCGTATCAGGCGTTAATGCCATAGCCAATATTCCTTAGTGATTAAAAGCGCTTTTAACAATAAGCAAATATAATAAACATTCTAGTTATCATAACTGATTTTAGCCGCTCATCGTCTGTATTAATAACTTGTTTATTCATGATTCAAAATAACCATGAGCAAACTATACACTGCTCAGCTTCATTATCATAGTTAACAACTGTACTCAGAGCATTATAACTATAATGAATTGCATCGATTAAAGACAAGCTATTAAGATAGACTTAACCAGTTAATAATTTATCAAATTTCAGATAACAAAAAGCCAAGCCACCGCGCTATACAATGTAGGATAGCAAGATAACTTGGCTTTTTTATAATCTGCTGGTTCAACAGTAAATATCATTATTAATAGCAGCTATCATCATTATAGCTAGCTACTATATTTAATGTGTTTACTTATTAAACAATAGATTATGCGTCTTGAGCGACTTTGAACAACTGACGACCGCGATAGAACCCGTCTTTAGTCATATGATGACGACGATGTTTTTCACCAGTAGTAGCATCTACGCTAAGCTCAGCCACTTCCATACGGTGGTGTGAACGGCGCATGTCACGACGAGAACGGCTTTTACGACTTTTTTGAACAGCCATGATATAGCTCCTATACTTAAAAAAAGGTAAGCTTAAAATTCAGCTTTAATCGATACTGACTTAAGCTTATGATCTATCAAACATCAACCACGAAAACTTAACACAGTACTAAATTAATGAGTTTGCTATCTATATTACTTGCCGATTGAGTCTAACTAAACCTTAGATTACGATAGGGTTAGCGGCCAACAGCGACTTACTAGAATGCAATAAACGGGATATTATACGCGGGTTTGTCAAATTAATAAAGCCCTGTGACAAACTCTTCTATCCCTATGCCTAAAAAAGACTACAGCTTGCCTTTGAGCGCTGATAAAGCAGCAAAAGGGTTTTCGCTCTCTTCCTCTTCTGGAATTTCTCCAAACTGCTCAACACTCATTTCACAATCATCATGTTTTGGTGCTAAAGGCATCTTGAGCAGCAGCTCATCTTCAATAAGCTTCTTAAGCGGTAGTAGGCGCTCAGGGGTCTGGTTGTCAACTATTTCCTCAAGGAGCAAATAGTCTTGCTCTTCATCCATTGAGCTTGCCTGACTCTCATCATCTAACAGCGCAATATCATAATCATCGGTCAGAGCCGTAGCTACGGGCTGCAAACAGCGTTGGCAAGTCAGCCATACCTCGCCTTTTGTTTCAAAGGATAAATGTAAAACATTATTACGACGATATAGATGCGTGTGCAGTGGCAAATTAGCTTGTTGATGCTCATCCGTCAATGAGGTGGCTAAGCGCTCAAAGGAGGTAGGATCAACCTCACCTTGCCATTCAAAGCCAGTATCTTCCCATTTAGTTAAAGAAATATATTCAGGTATACGCACAAGAGATGGCGCTTGATTATCATTAGTAGCAGCCTTTGATACAGAGTTAGTTTGAGAAGGTGACATAAGCGGCCTCGCTGATCAAAATGGGGTATAATATTGCTTGCCATACTAACCGAAAGCGCGCTAGGACACTAGAGCTAGTATGTTACTGTTTTTGCAGCGTAAAAACTGCGATTCATTAGCCCTGACAGCTATTCTTTTGCCCGTTATGTTTAGTCTTTTAGCGCTAATTTTACGATTTATTTTTCTATATAATTATTTTTATGACATTGCAAATTCCTACAACTGATACTCAACCTGAATTTTCTACTCTGTTGACTGATGATGACGCAGATACACTATTAGCGGCGCTCAATGGCTTAGCTATAGATGAAGGTCGTTTGCCTAGCTTGAGTAACAACAGTCTTGAGACCAATCTCAATGGCTTTGACGCTAATCACCTAAAGCGACTGGAAGACGATGATAAAGCCACTACAGCTTTAATGCAGCTATTTAATCAGCTATTTATCGATCAGCAAGTACAACTGGTACGCGGTGGTCATGAGCCTGAATACTTTCCAGCGCATAACGGCGAGTTGGCTCGTATTGAATTCGCACATGGATTTTTTAATAGTGCTTTGCATGAGATCAGCCACTGGTGTATCGCAGGCAAGGCTCGTCGGCAACTTAGCGACTTTGGTTACTGGTACGCTGCAGACGGACGCAGTGAAGCTCAGCAGCACGCGTTTGAGCGCTTAGAGATCAAACCACAAGCTTTAGAGTGCTTATTTACCTTAGCCTGTCAGCGGCCTTTTCAAGTCTCCCAAGATAATCTATTCGCTGATTTTGATAGCAGTCACAGCACTTTTGCCAGTGACGTCTATCGGCAAGCGCAAAGCTATATTGCTCAGCCGCAAAGCTTACCTAGAGATGCTCAAACCTTACTAAAAACACTTTTGGGCCTATTTATGAATAAAGACAGTCATTTGACTTATTAATAACAATAGTCATTTAACGATTTACCATCATTTGTAACGTCTCGCTACTACTATCTAAAACCTTTTTGATTTTATACTGTGTATTGAATAACCATTTATTTAATGTAAATGAGAAAAACAATAAACGAGGAGCCATTATGCAAACGCTGTATGTTCATCCGGAAAATCCGCAACCTCGGCTTATTGAACAAGCCGCTGCTATGCTGCGTGATGATAAGCTCATCATCTATCCAACCGATACGAGCTATGCATTTGGCTGTCGTTTGGGAGCGAAAGACGCGCTAGAAAAACTGAAACATATACGCGCTCTTGACGATAAGCATCAATTCACTTTATTATGCCGTGACCTAAGCGAGATTGCCACTTACGCCACGGTTGATAATATCCAATTCAAACAGCTCAAGGCACACACCCCTGCTCCTATCACCTTCATTTTAAATGCCACCAAAGACGTTCCTAAGAAATTGGCACACGCGAAGAAAAAGACCATTGGTATTCGCGTACCGAGCAACCCTATCGCGCAAGCATTACTGGAAGCGATGGATGAGCCTATCTTGACTAGCTCACTTATTTTACCTGATCGTGATGACATCTTAGATGACCCTTTCGATATCGAAGAGCTGTTAGATAATCAAGTCGATGGCCTAATTAATGCCGGCATTAAAACCACAAAGCTGACCACTATCGTTGACATGACCAACAGTCAACCTGATATTATCAGACAAGGCGCGGCTGACGTGAGTGATTTGCTCCTTTAAATCATACAAGCTCAAAACGATTAAACACAAAAAAGCGCCAATCAATTGGCGCTTTTTTATATAACATTCAGATTGCTTATAGATTAGTCACGATCAACTAACTCTACATAAGCCATTGGCGCATTATCACCATCACGGTGACCGCATTTAACGATACGTAAATAACCACCTGGGCGCGCTTGATAACGAGGACCTAGCGTGCTAAATAGTTTACCTACCATAGCTTTGCTACGCATACGGCTAAATGCCAAACGGCGATTAGCAACGCTATCTTCTTTTGCTAAAGTGATTAATGGCTCGGCAACGCGGCGCAATTCTTTAGCTTTAGGTAAAGTTGTTTTGATCAGTTCATGCTCAAATAATGAGTTAGTCATGTTCTGGAACATTGCTTTACGATGACTGCCGGTACGACCCAGCTTGACTCCACTCTTACGATGGCGCATAGTCAAATATCCTTAATGTTTAACGGCTGCGATAAGAGAAGCGATCATCAACCCGCAGGTCAGCTGGTGGCCAGTTATCTAGGCGCATCCCAAGCTCTAAATCTTTAGACGCAAGAACGTCTTTGATTTCGGTTAATGACTTCTTACCAAGATTTGGGGTTTTTAGAAGTTCAGTCTCTGAACGTTGTACCAAATCACCGATATAGTAAATGTTTTCAGCTTTTAAGCAGTTGGCTGAGCGAACCGTTAGTTCAAGATCGTCCACAGGGCGTAATAGCACAGGATCGACCTCTTCTTTTTCTTTCACAGGCTCAGGCGCTTCTTCAGCTTCTAAATCAACAAAGATAGAAATCTGTTGTTGTAAAATAGTGGCCGCTTTACGAATTGCTTCTTCTGGATCTATAGTGCCATTAGTTTCAAGCTCAATGATGAGACGATCAAGGTCAGTACGCTGTTCAACACGAGCGTTCTCTACTTGATAGGCAACACGAAGCACAGGGCTAAAGCTTGCATCAAGCTTTAAGCGGCCAATTGCTTTGGTATCACCATCTTCACGGCGCTGATTTGCTGGCTCATATCCACGACCCATTACTACACGCAAACGCATCTTAAGATGACCGCGCTCACTCAATGTACCCAATACTAAGTCTGGGTTAATAATGTCTACATTGTGCGGCAAGTCAATATCTGCAGCAGTAATGGTGCCTGGACCTTGTTTATCCAAGGTCAAGAATACTTCATTTTGGTCATGAAGCGTCAATGCCAAGCCTTTTAAATTCAAAAGCAAGTCAAGCACGTCTTCCTGCAGACCCTCTAAAGTTGAGTATTCATGGTCAACACCATCAATCTCCGCTTCAATGACTGCAGCACCAGGTAATGAAGATAACAAGATGCGACGCAGGGCATTCCCTAAGGTATGACCAAAGCCGCGTTCTAACGGTTCGAGCGTGACTTTCGCAATCGTCTCGTTAACCGTATCCACGTTAATGGCATTCGGCGTTAGAAACTCAGTTGCATTTAGCATCATGATGTCACCTCGATTTGTTTATCTGGATTAATTAACGTTAATGGCTCAATGCTATAGACATAACATTGAGCAGTACGTTACTTACTTAGAGTATAGCTCAACGATCAAGCTTTCGTTAATTTCAGCAGGTAGATCAATACGATCTGGAGCATGCTTAAACGTGCCCTGTAGTTTGCTGTTATCAACATCAAGCCATTCTGGAATGCCACGTTGTGACGCTAGTTCAATAGCGTTTTTGATACGTAGCTGTTCGCGAGACTTCTCTTGAATAGCAATGACATCACCATCTTGCAACTGGATCGATGGAATGTTCACACGAACAAACTCATCACGACCAGCTCTTTTTACCATAACGGTGCGATGGCTGACTAGCTGACGTGCTTCAGCGCGAGTTGAGCCAAAGCCCATGCGGTATACCACGTTATCCAAACGACTCTCAAGCATAGCTAGTAGGTTTTCACCCGTAGCACCGCGCTTACGCGCCGCTTCTTTATAGTAGTTTGCAAACTGACGCTCTAGTACACCATAAATACGCTTAACTTTTTGTTTTTCGCGTAGCTGTAGAGAATACTCTGAGCTTTTGTTACGGCTAACGCCGTGCTGACCAGGTGGACGACCAGCTTTCTTTGTTTTAACATCATACGGCTTAACACCAGACTTAAGGCCTAAGTCAGTGCCTTCGCGACGTGATAATTTGAGTTTTGGTCCAATATAACGGGCCATTGTTCTGTCTCCTTTAAGCTCTTATTATTAAAAGCTTCGTCTCTAATATTAGACGCGGCGCTTTTTCGGCGCACGGCAACCATTGTGTGGGATTGGGGTTACATCAGAGATGCTGTTAATTTTATAACCCAATGCACCTAGTGCTCTTACCGCAGACTCACGACCCGGTCCTGGTCCTTTGACCAAAACATCGACATTCTTAACACCATATTCTTGCGCCGCTTTACCAGCAACTTCAGCTGCAACCTGAGCTGCAAATGGTGTAGATTTACGTGAACCACGGAAGCCTTGTCCACCTGAAGTGGCCCAAGCCAATGCATTACCTTGACGATCGGTAATCGTTACAATGGTGTTATTAAAAGACGCATGGATATGGGCAACGCCCTCCGATACTGAACGACGAGTCACCTTTTTGCGACTACGAGTGTCTTTAGCCATCTTTTAGCTTCCTAAGTTAATTATCTTTTGAGAGGGCGTGTCGGACCCTTACGAGTACGAGCGTTGTTTTTGGTATTTTGACCACGAACAGGTAAGTTACGACGATGACGGATGCCACGGTAACAACCTAGATCAACCAAACGCTTGATATTCATTGACACTTCACGACGAAGATCACCTTCAGTCATGTATTCTGCAACTTGTGCACGGATAGCATCTAACTGTGTATCATCTAACTGACTGACTTTAGTAGTAGGGGCAATGCCAACTGCTTCTAAGATTTTCTGAGCAGTGGTACGACCTACACCGAAGATGTAAGTTAGTGAAATAACAGCATGCTTATTATCCGGAATGTTTACGCCGGCAATACGAGCCATTGATTTCTCTCCATTAAAGAAAAATATGCATTATTTATCATAAATAGCGCATTTTTTCAGATTTGTTGCTGTTAATACCGAACTGCTATTTTTTCTGCTTTAAAACTTTTATTGGCATTAACAAACAATAAAAATAGCATTAAAGCAAAAGCAATAAAAGTTTCTGGTATGAACTACGGCAAGTGGCGGATGATATCGCATCCGCCACTTTTTTTCAAGTATTAATTTAATAAATTGCTTAGGCTTAGAGCCATGACAAGTTATCAATTAACCTTGGCGTTGCTTGTGGCGCGGTTCTGCTGTGCATATAACATGTACACGACCTTTACGGCGTACAATTTTGCAGCTACCACAAATCTTTTTTACTGAGGCTTGAACTTTCATGGAATGCTCCTTGAATAACCACCGCACTCTTCTATGACTGAGTGGGCGATTGAATTAACGTCTGATCATGGTATTGATGGGTCATCAAATGCGCTTGAATTTGCGAAATGAAGTCCATTACCACAACCACCATAATCAGTAGCGACGTACCACCAAGTTGGAACGGCACACCAAATGAGGATTGAACGACCATCGGCATCAAACAAATAACCGTCATGTACATCGCGCCTATGAAGGTCAGTCGATTTAAGACATGGTCAAGATAACGCTGAGTTTGTTGTCCGGGGCGGATACCTGGAATATACGCACCACTACGTTTAAGGTTTTCAGCAACCTCGCGTGGACTAAAAACCAATGCCGTATAAAAATAGCAGAAGAAGATAATCATCGCGCCGAACAGAACTAAATAAAGCGGCTGTCCAGGAGACAACACTAACGCTATATTTTGTAATATCTTTTGGGTAAAAGTAGGATCAGCAGATTGACCAACCCATTGTCCTAAACTCGCTGGAAACAATAATAAGGAGCTGGCAAAAATAGCAGGAATAACCCCTGCCATATTTAATTTCAGCGGCAAATGCGACTGCTGCTGAGCATAAATTTTGCGACCTTGTTGCTGCTTTTGCGCATAGTTTACGGGGACACGGCGCTGAGCACGTTCGATATAAACGATACCCGCGGTCACCGCGATGCCTAATACCACAAAGATAAAAAGTACAATCAAGTTCATCTGCCCTTGATTGACCTGTTCGATAGATTGAGAAATCATCCCTGGCGTACCGGCGACAATGCTTGCAAAAATCAGCATCGAGATACCGTTACCTACGCCGCGCTCTGTAATCTGCTCACCAAGCCACATTAAGAACATAGCGCCTGCAACCAGTGAGGTCACAGCAGGAATATAAAAAGTCAAACCGCTAGATAAAGTCAGATTCTGACTGATTAAACCGGCACACATCCCTAATGACTGCACTAGCGCTAAAGCAAGCGTCCCTTGACGGGTATACTTGTTCAGCGTGCGTCGACCTGCCTCCCCCTCTTTTTTGAGGGCTTCAAGCGAAGGTACAACTGCGGACATCATCTGTACAATAATTGACGCTGAAATGTACGGCATGATACCTAGTGCCATAATCGACATACGTTCAAGCGCTCCACCTGAGAACATATTGAACATGCTCAAAATAGTGTTTTCATTACGCGAGAACAGATCTGCCAAATTAACCGGGTTAATACCCGGTACCGGAATGTGCGACCCTAAACGATAAACAATCAATGCGCCGATCAAAAATAACAAACGCGTCCAAAGCTCATCATACTTACGTATAAAAGCAAAAGGATTGAGCGGAATACCACTTGAGGTCATTGATTGTTTTGACACGTTACTACTCCTCGATGCTACCACCAGCAGCTTCGATTGCTTGCTTAGCGCCTTTCGTTACTTTGATACCTTTAAAGGTATAAGCTTTAGTAACTTCACCTGACAGCATAACACGGGCACGTTTCATGTCGTGACGGATAAGATTAGCTGCTTTTAGAGTTTCTAAGCTAACCACATCGCCTTCAACTTTATTCAGCTCAGACAAACGTACCTCAGCGGTAGTCATTGCCATTTTACTGGTAAAGCCAAATTTAGGTAGACGGCGATATAAAGGCATTTGGCCACCTTCAAATCCTGAACGAATGCTAGAACCTGAACGTGATTTTTGACCTTTAACACCGCGGCCACCTGTCTTACCAAGACCTGAACCGATACCACGACCACGACGCTGGGCGGTTTTTTTCGCGCCAACACCTGGTGATAATTCGTTTAATCTAAGTCCCATTACGCTTCCTCCACTTTTACCATGTAGTTGACGCGATTGACCATACCACGGGTTGAAGGAGTATCTTCAACTTCTACAGTATGATTAATACGGCGTAAACCCAATCCTTTCAAGCTCGCTTTGTGGCTCTTGAGGCGATGGGCACCTGATTTAAATTGAGTGACTTTCATTTTTTTCATCGTAACTCACCTAGTCTAAGTTAACCCAAGATTTCGTCTACAGATTTACCACGTTTCGCTGCCATCTTTTCTGGAGTTGACATATCACGTAAACCGTTAAATGTCGCGCGAACGACGTTAGCGGTATTGGTAGAACCATAACATTTAGTCAAAACATCTTTGACACCAGCAACTTCTAATACCGCACGCATTGCGCCACCAGCGATAACGCCAGTACCTTCAGATGCAGGCTGCATAAAGACTTTACTCGCACCATGACGTGCTTTGATCGGATGATATAAGGTAGCTTCGTTTAGCTCAACCGTAATCATATTGCGTTTTGCTGCTTCTAAAGCTTTTTGAATAGCAGCAGGCACTTCGCGGGCTTTACCACGACCGAAACCAACGCGACCATTACCATCACCCACTACTGTCAAAGCAGTGAAAGAGAAGATACGACCACCTTTAACCACTTTTGCAACGCGATCAACGGTAACTAGGCGTTCTACTAAACCATCGCTTTGTTCATTTTTATCATTTCTATCGTTTCTAGCCATGATTAAAACTCCAATCCATTTTCGCGAGCAGCTTCAGCTAAAGCTTTTACTCGACCATGATATTTAAAACCACTACGGTCAAAGGCAACTTTAGTAATGCCAGCTGCTTTTGCGCGTTCTGCGATCATTTGTCCTACAGACGTCGCTGCATCAGCGTTACCAGTCGCGCCTGAGCGCAAGCTGCTGTCTAAGGTAGATGCCTGAGCGATCACTTCACCACCGTTTGGAGAGATAATCTGGGCATAGATGTGCTTTGGCGTGCGGTTTACCGTTAGACGATTAACGCCTAAATGACGGATATGTGCACGGGTTTTCTTAGCTCGACGCAGACGAGCTGCTTTTTTATCAAACATGTCCTCTCACCTTATTTTTTCTTGGCTTCTTTGCGAATCACCTTCTCGTCACTATAACGAATACCTTTACCTTTGTAAGGCTCTGGTGGACGGAAACCACGGATATTAGCCGCTGCTTGACCAAGCTGCTGTTTATTGTTTGATTTCAAAACAATCTCAGTTTGCGTTGGTGTTTCAGCTGACACGCTTTCAGGCAATGTATATTCTACTGGATGCGAATAACCTACGTTTAAGGTTACTTTATCGCCAGCAGCTTGTGCGCGATAACCAACACCGATGAGTTGAAGGCGTTTTTCGAAGCCTTCACTAACGCCAGTAACATGATTGTTAAGCAAGGCGCGAACGGTGCCAGTGTGCATCATGGCTTCTTTTGAGTCGACTGTAGGTGAGAGAATGATAGCATCATCTTCCTGTTTCAGCTCGACCAATTCATGCAGGTGTAAAGACAAAGTACCATTCTTGCCTTTCACTTCGACCTGCCGATCGTTCAAAGTAACACTTACGCCGTTTGGCAGTGTCACTGGGGCTTTAGCCACACGAGACATAGGAATATTCCTTAAAAAAATTAAAACATCTGTTAGCTGACTACCATCAAAACATAAATTAAATTCAGTTAGGATAATAGCGAAAAAACTAACAGGCTAAAAAGCGTGTTAGTTTATCATAATTGATCTTAATTAACACCTATCAATTTATAATTAGTAAGTGCTGATGTGATATCAGGCTTACAGCTATTCAAAAAATAGTCTGTAAGCTTAATAAGATACAAATAGACTTTATCGTTTTATTGCTTAGCAAAAATGCTGATTAAGCAACAAAGGCAACGATTTCACCACCGATACCAGCAGCGCGCGCAGCACGATCACTCATGATACCTTGACTGGTTGAAACGATAGCCACACCCATACCTTGCTTAACAGTAGGGATGTTATCTTTGCCGCGATGCTGGCGTAGACCAGGACGGCTATAACGTTGAATCGTTTCGATGACAGCTTTGCCCTCGAAGTATTTTAATTCAATAGTTAATGTCGCTTTATTGTTCGCTTCTTCGCTAACTTCAGCGCTGGCTACATAACCTTCACTAACCAAAAGATCAGCGATAGATTTACGTAGTTTTGAGCTTGGCATAGCTACGGACACTTTATTAGCCATTTGTGCGTTACGAATACGGGTTAGCATATCCCCAACAGTATCTTGCATACTCATGTGATTACTCCTTACCAGCTTGCTTTACGAACACCAGGCACATCGCCTTGCATGACACGCTCACGCAGAATATTGCGTGATAAGCCAAACTTACGGAAATAGCCATGAGGACGACCAGTGATAGCACAACGATTACGTAAACGTACTGGCGATGAGTTGCGTGGCAGAGCTTGTAGCTCTAACATCGCATCCATACGCTCTTCATCACTTGCGTTCATGTCACTGATAGTTTCTTTTAGCTTCACACGCTTTTCAGCGTATTTAGCAACCATTTTTTCGCGCTTTAATTCGCGATTGATCATGCTCTTCTTTGCCATAACGTCTTTACCTTATTTAAATGGGAAGCCGAATGCTTTGAGTAACGCACGACCTTCTTCATCAGAGCTTGCTGACGTAGTAATTGTCACATCCATACCACGGATACGATCAATCTTATCAAAATCTACTTCTGGGAATACGATTTGCTCTTTGATACCCAATGAGTAGTTACCACGTCCGTCAAAAGCCTTAGGTGAAAAACCACGGAAGTCACGAATACGAGGAATCGCAATAGCAATGAGACGATCTAAAAATTCGTACATTTGCTCACCGCGAAGCGTTACTTTACAGCCGATTGGCCACTCTTCACGAATTTTGAAACCAGCAACTGATTTGCGTGCTTTGGTAACCACAGGCTTTTGACCAGCAATAGCGGTCATATCTGCTACGGCACCTTCAAGTAATTTCTTATCTTGTGATGCGCCGCCGACACCCATGTTCAATGTGATTTTAGTGATTTTAGGCACTTGCATCACATTTTCTACACCGATTTCTTTTTGAATCTGTTGCTTAAGTTCATTGTTATATAAAGCTTTTAATCTTGCCATTACTATTACACCCTTAGTGTCTTACGCAGTCGCCACTACTTCACCGTTTGAGCGATAAACGCGTTGTTTAACGCCTTCATCATTCGTCTGATAAGTAATACGGTCTGCTTTTTGGGTTTGCGCATTTAAAATTGCGACATTTGAAATATGCAAAAAGGCTTCTTGCTTAACGATACCACCTTCAACACCAGTCGCCTGATTTGGCTTTTGATGTTTGGTGACGATGTTAATGCCTTCAACTTTGATGCGATCGTTTTTAACAGCTTGTACAGTACCTTGCTTGCCTTTGTCTTTACCAGCAATCACGATAACTGTATCGCCTTTACGTAATTTAGCCATGGGTTACCTCACAATACTTCTGGTGCTAGGGATACAATTTTCATAAACTGATCACCACGTAGTTCACGAGTTACCGGTCCAAAAATACGAGTTGCAATAGGTGCTTTATTTTGATTGAGCAATACCGCAGCATTGTCATCAAAACGAATCACTGAACCATCAGGGCGACGAACGCCTTTTTTGGTACGTACAACTACCGCATTCATCACGTCGCCTTTTTTAACACGACCACGAGGAATAGCTTCTTTAACCGTTATCTTAATGATATCGCCGACAGATGCATAACGACGATGAGAACCACCCAGTACTTTAATGCACTGAACTCTTCTTGCACCGCTATTGTCTGCAACTTCCAGCATAGATTCGACCTGAATCATAGCGTTACTCCACACGTATGAGCAATAAAAGCCAGTTGCTGCCGCTAGCACAGTATGAGTAAGCGGCAGGTTTACACTAGTAGCCGCATTTTACTCATAGGTGTGTGATAAACGCTCGGCGCAATCAGCATCCCTAAAAAGGCGGATATTTTAACAGCTTCTGACTTTCAATGCAATTTACTTAAATTTTTTCTACAGTTTCAACCACGTCAACTAAAGTCCAAGACTTCGTTTTTGAGATTGGACGCGTTTCTTTGATGCGGACAAGGTCGCCTTGTTGGCAGACATTGTTCTCATCGTGGGCTTTGATTTTAGTAGAACGACGAAGCTGCTTGCCATACAAAGGATGACGAACCAGACGCTCAATCAAAACCGTGATGGACTTATCCATCTTGTTGCTGACAACACGACCAGTTAGGACGCTAGCATTGGTAGTTGCTTGATTGTTATCGCTCATGAGTCGCCTCGTTGTTTCTCGTTGATCAAAGTCTGAAGCTGAGCAATCGTACGACGATTGCCTCTGACTTCATGGGTATTCCCCAACTGACCGGTTGCTTTAGCCATACGAATACGGAAAGCATCAAGTTGCTTTTCATCAAGTAACTGGGTCAGTTCTTCTAATGATTTATCACGTAATTCACTGATCTTCATTACATTATCGTCCGCTTAACAATGGTAGTTTTAAAGGGCAGTTTTGCTGCTGCAAGCGTTAAGGCATCGCGAGCAAGCTCTTCTGAAACCCCTTCGATTTCATATAGCACTTTACCAGGTTTGATTTCGCAGACCCAATACTCGACAGGACCTTTACCTTTACCCATACGTACTTCTAGAGGCTTATTAGTAATTGGCTTGTCTGGGAAGACACGAATCCAAATCTTACCACCACGCTTAATTTTACGGGTGATGGTACGACGTGCTGCTTCAATTTGACGGGCAGTCATACGACCACGAGTCAAAGATTTTAGACCAATTTGTCCAAATGCAACGGTGCTTCCACGATGAGCGAGCCCTGTGTTACGACCTTTGTGCATTTTACGAAACTTGGTACGTTTTGGCTGTAACATAGTTTAACCTCTGTCTGAGTTTCGACGGTTTCCGTTTCCGCGACCACGGCGTTTTGGCGCACGAGTCTGCTCTTCTTTGACCGGATTATAAACACTGTTCATACCGTCAAGGATTTCACCGCGGAAGATCCAAACTTTTACACCGATAGTGCCGTAAGTGGTTTCCGCACGTACTGATGCGTAATCAATGTCAGCACGTAGTGTATGCAAGGGCACACGACCTTCACGGTACCATTCAGTACGAGCAATCTCAGCGCCGCCTAAACGACCAGAGAGCTCAACTTTGATACCTTTAGCACCAGAACGCATGCTGTTTTGTACCGCGCGCTTCATCGCACGGCGGAACATCACACGGCGCTCAAGCTGGCTACCAATACCATCAGCAACTAGACGTGCATCAAGATCAGGCGAGGTGATTTCTTCAATGTTGACCTGAGCAGGTACGCCCATAATTTTGGTCAATTCTTTTTGAAGTCTTTCGATATCTTCGCCTTTCTTACCGATAACGATACCAGGACGCGCAGTGGCGATGGTGATCTTAGCGGCGCCAGTAGGACGCTCGATCGTGATGTTGCTGATCATGGCGTTATCTAGCTTTTTACGTAGATATTCACGAACTTGAATGTCGTTGATGAGGTATTCTGAGTATTGCTTTGGATCAGCATACCAGTTTGCATTATGCTTTTTGACAACACCAAGACGAATTCCGATTGGATGTACTTTCTGACCCATAGCTTATTCTCCTACCTTTATAGTAATGTGACAGGTACGCTTACTGATACGATCAGCGCGACCCTTAGCACGTGGTAGGATACGCTTTAGCGTAATGCCTTCATCAACATAGATGGTCGCGACTTTTAGGTCGTCGATATCTAAGCCGTGATTATGTTCGGCATTGGCGATGGCTGAGTTAAGGCATTTCTTAACGAACACAGCGCCTTTTTTATTGCTATACGTTAGGATATCCAAAGCACGCTCAATCGGCTTGCCACGAACTTCATCAGCAACGAGTCTAACTTTTTGTGCCGAGATGGCGGCACCGCGTAATTTTGCAGTTACTTCCATGGTAAGCACCTTATCTTTTTGCTTTTCTGTCAATGCCATGACCACGATATGTACGAGTCGGGGCAAATTCACCTAGTTTATGACCAACCATCTGCTCGCTTATGATAACCGGTACGTGAGTACGGCCATTATGAACAGATAACGTTAAGCCAACCATTTGGGGCAGAATCATCGAGCGACGCGACCATGTTTTAATGGGCTTGCGTGAGTTGGTGTCAATTGCAGTCTCAACTTTGGCAAACAAATGCGCATCAATGAATGGACCTTTTTTCAATGAACGAGGCATGAAATTCTTCCTTATTTCTTCTTGGCGCGGCGGCGACGGATGATCATATTGTCAGTACGCTTATTATGACGCGTTTTAAGTCCTTTAGACTTCTGACCCCAAGGGCTAGTTGGATGGCGACCTTTAACACGACCTTCACCACCACCATGTGGGTGGTCAACCGGGTTCATAGCGACACCGCGGACAGAAGGACGAACACCACGCCAACGTGAGGCACCGGCTTTACCAAGTGACTTCAAGTTGTTTTCAGTGTTTGATACTTCACCGATAACCGCACGGCACTCAACGTGTACACGGCGAGTCTCGCCTGAACGTAAACGTAGAATGGCGTAAATACCATCACGACCTAGTAACTGAACGCTTGCACCCGCTGAACGAGCCATCTGTGCGCCTTTACCGATTTTAAGTTCGATATTATGGATCACAGTACCCAAAGGGATGTTTTTAAGCGGCATACAGTTACCTGGACGAATCGGAGCAGTATCGCCCGATAGTACAGAATCACCAACTTTTTGCTTCTTAGCAGCAATGATATAACGGCGCTCGCCATCAGCGTACTTAAGTAGAGCAATATGAGCAGTACGGTTAGGATCGTATTCGATACGCTCAACTGTCGCTGGGATATTGTCTTTAGTACGTTTGAAGTCAATAATACGATAATGATGCTTGTGACCGCCGCCAATGTGACGAGTGGTTATGCGACCATTGTTATTACGACCACCTGACTTACCTTTTGATTCGACAAGTGCTGCATAAGGACGACCTTTATAAAGGTGTGGATGCACCACTTTTTCAACAAAACGACGGCCTGGTGATGTTGGCTTTGCTTTTACGATAGGCATGAGTGTAATCCTTATTCGTTGTTCGCTGTTTCACTAGTAGAATCAGTCGTATTTGCGACCTCTTCACCAGCATCAGCCATTTGTACATCTTGACCAGCTTTTAAGGTAACATAGGCTTTTTTGAAGTCATTACGACGGCCGATGCTTCTACCAAAACGCTTTGTCTTACCTTTAACATTCAAAGTGTTCACTTTAGTGACTTCAACACCTTCAAACATCAACTCAACTGCTTTTTTGATTTCAAGCTTAGTGGCATTAGAATCAACTTTGAATACTTGCACACCAAATGAATCACCAAGCATTTGAGATTTTTCTGAGAATACAGGTCCTCTTAAGACCTGATAAAGTCTTGCGTTATTCATGCTAGTGCTTCCTCAAATTGTTTCGCAGCTTCAACTGACATGATGACTTTGTCAAAGGCGATCAGGCTCACCGGATCCACTTCAGATGTACCTAGTACATTGACGTGTGGAATGTTGCGAGCGGCTAAATATAAATTCTCGTCAACTTCTTTAGTGACGATTAATGCACGAGGTGCATCTAATTCATTTAGCTTTGCGATCAGCTCTTTGGTCTTAGGTGCAGAAACACTTATTTCTTCAACCAAAATCAAACGCTCTTGGCGAATGAGTTCAGCTAGGATGCACTGCATAGCACCGCGGTACATTTTGCGGTTAACTTTTTGTGACCAGTCTTGTGGTTTCGCGGCAAATGCACGACCACCAGAACGCCAGATTGGGCTACGAATAGAGCCTGCACGAGCGCGACCAGTACCTTTTTGGCGCCATGGCTTGATGCCACCGCCAGAAACTTCGGCACGGGTTTTTTGCGCACGTGTACCTTGGCGAGCACCAGCTAAATAAGCGGTGACGACTTGATGCACTAATGCTTCGTTGAATTCACGACCAAAAGCCGTATCAGAAAGCTCAACCGCCGCACCTGTAACTGTTTTTAAATCCACGTTAATCCCCTTGCTTAGGCTTTGACTGACGGACGTACGATGACGTCGCCACCGGTGGCACCAGGGATGGCACCCTTGATGACAAGTAACCCTTTTTCAGCATCAACTGAGACCACTTCTAGGCCCTGTACGGTGACGCGTTTGTTACCCATCTGACCTGGCATCTTTTTGCCTTTGAATACTTTACCTGGTGACTGGTTTTGACCAGTTGAACCAAGGGCACGATGAGAGACTGAGTTACCATGAGTGGCGTCTTGCATGCTAAAGTTGTGACGCTTTACGCCGCCTTGAAAGCCTTTACCTTTACTCTGTCCTGTGACATCAACAATCTGACCTTGTTCGAACAAGTCAGCTAGGATCTCACCACCAATCTCACGGCCTTCAAGGTCGCTATCATTGGTACGAAATTCCCAAACACCGCGGCCCGCTTTAACGCCAGCTTTTGCGAAGTGACCTTTTTGAGCTGCAGTTACGCGGCTGTCACGACGAGTGCCTGTGGTGATTTGGATGGCTTGATAACCATCTACGTCATTACTTTTTACTTGAGTAATGCGGTTTGCATCGACCTCAATCACAGTAACAGGGATAGAAACACCTGCTTCTGTGAAGATTCGGGTCATGCCGCATTTTTTACCGACTAAACCGATCGCCATTTTAAACCTCTTTATATCTTCTATTAATGGATTGGGCGTTGTTGCGTATTAACCCAAAGCAATTTGGACGTCAACACCTGCCGCTAAATCTAACTTCATTAACGCGTCCACAGTTTTGTCAGTAGGCTGAACGATATCAACCATACGCTTGTGAGTACGAATTTCGTACTGGTCACGCGCGTCTTTGTTGACGTGTGGCGAGGTTAAAACGTCGAAGCGCTCAATGCGAGTCGGCAACGGTACAGGACCACAAACTTGCGCACCGGTGCGCTTTGCTGTATCAACAATCTCTTGTGCCGATTGATCAATCAGGCGATGATCAAAAGACTTAAGACGGATACGGATTCTCTGGTTAGCCATGCCAGCAAGCTCCTAATATGTGCTTTGTTCATTCTTGCGCTGCAAGTGGATAAACATAAGCCGTTTGGTTAAAGATCTACTTTAAGCGGCTTCCCATTCTATCTCAGAATTGTCTCTTGAAGAGAACCAGCAGCGTGCCAAAAGCAAAATAATTTAAAGCCCCGCCGACTCTTCCAGTTATCGGAAAATCAGCAAAGCCATAATGAAATAGTGCTAGAAACGATGCTCTAGCTGTCATAGCAGCCGCTTTTTTCTTAGGCGGATGCTTATAATTCAGTGGTGTGTATTATACACACCTTGTCGCTCATTGCAAGGGTAATATTAATCCAAAACAATATCGTATTGTTCTTGAGTATATAAATTCTCCACCTCAAAGGTAATGACCCGGCCTAGTAGATACTCTAAATCAGCGACAGTATCGGCCTCTGTGGTTAGCAGTAAGTCGATCACTGCTGCATGAGCGACGACGGTGAACTTCTTTGGTGAGTTGTAGGTGCGCGCGCAGCGCATAATTTCGCGAAATATCTCAAAGCAGACGGTCTCAGCGGTTTTGACAAAACCGCGTCCTTCGCAAGTGGCACACGGCTCACACAGCTGTTGGCCTAATGACTCACGGGTGCGCTTACGGGTCATCTCCACCAGACCCAGCTCGCTGACTTGGGTGATATTAGTTTTGGCATAATCTTCGGTCAATTGCTGCTGTAAGCTACTTAGGACATCATCCTTATGCTCTTGCTCAAGCATATCAATAAAATCAAGAATGATAATACCGCCTAAGTTACGCAAGCGCAGTTGACGTGCTATTGCGTGCGTAGCTTCTAGGTTGGTTTTATAAACGGTATCCTCAAGCGATCTACCACCAACAAAAGAGCCAGTATTGACATCGATAGTGGTCATCGCCTCAGTTTGATCAATAATCAGATAGCCCCCTGATTTTAGATTCACCCGGCGTTTAAGGGCGTCACTTAAGTCATCCTCAACACGGTGTACATCAAACAAGGCCGGCTCAGCGGTATAATGAGTTATGCGATCATAAACAAAAGGCACAAACTCTTTGGCAAAGTGACGCAGTTGCGCGTAGATTTGCGCGTTATCAATAATGACCTTTTCGGTATCGATATGGACTAAATCACGGATGGAGCGCAGCGGCAATGACAGCTCTTGATAAATCAGCTCCGAGCTTTGATGATGGCTCATTTCTTGCCGGCGGGCACCAATAGTACGCCATAGCTGCAACAGATAGTAGATATCTTCTTCAAGCTTATTTACCGGGACGCGCTCAGCGGCAGTACGAGCGATCAGACCACCTTGCAGATTGACTGTTTGCATCAGACAAGTCAGCTCAGTCTTTAGGCGCGTACGCTCCTCCTCGCCATCGATACGCTGGGAGATGCCGATATGATCACTGGATGGCAAATACACCAAATAACGCGACGGCAAAGAGATGTTAGTGGTGAGGCGTGCGCCTTTACTACCCAGCTGATCCTTAGTGACTTGCACTAAAATGCGTTGACCTTCGTGCAGGCGATGTTGAATGAGGTTTTGGCTAGCCGCTGAAACGATTTCGGTGGTTTTGACTTCTGTGCTTTCAGCGCTTACTACCGGCGGCGTTGCAGCGAGTGTCGACACTAAGCTTTCAGCTTTGTCTTGTTGCATCTTAAGCGTGCTAGTCGTTTGGTTATCACTCGCTTGTGGATTTGCCTTGTGGCTAAGCTCGCTTTTACTTATAGATCTAGGAGGACGCTGCATGTCATTGACGTGCAAAAAAGCGGTGCGCGATTGGCCAATGTCGACAAAAGCAGCCTGCATGCCAGGTAGTACCCGTACCACTGTCCCTAAATAGATGTTGCCAACTAAGCCAAGTTTATGATGGCGCTCAATGTAGATCTCACTGAGTACCCCATTATCCATAACTGCTACGCGTGATTCCATCGGACTAACATTTATCAGCAGCTCTTCAGACATAATGCCTCTTCTTATATGGTCTTATATGACACAGCTTTATTGACAGTGACTCTCTTTAAAGATTTATAGTGTAGCAAATAGCACACTCTTCTGCCCACTACCCTGCCGTATCATTATGTGAGTTTGCTTCTCTTAGCTGACTTGCAGCTGGTCAATCACTGCTAAGGTCTGCGCCAAAGGTAGGCCTACCACATTAGTATAACTGCCATTGATACGGGTGACCCAAGCGGCTGCCAATCCTTGTATAGCATAACCACCCGCTTTGTCTGCTGGCTCACCGCTATCCCAATAGCTATCCATCATCGCGCTAGTCAATGGGATAAAGCTGACATCGGTACTTTCCATAATTTGCTGCTCTGCTATGATCTGCCACCGCGCTTCATTTCTACCCGCATTAATGAGCTGCACCTTGACCGCGCGTACCGCGGTCCAGACTTGATGAGTGCTATCCGACATCTGCTGCCACATACTATGAGCATGAGCGCGATCGACTGGCTTGACCAACACTGTTTTGCCATCAGCTAGCACGCCAATGGTATCTGCGGTCAACACAATAGCCGTACGCAAACTTGAAAAGTCCGCACGCTCAGCACTAGCTGCTAGCTGTAAATTCAACTGCTCAATAGCCGCATCAGACTTGTCTTTGACCATACGCTCTATATAAGTGGTGGGCAGCTCATCGCTGAAAGGGGTCTCGTCGATATCGACGCTCATGGTTCTAAAGCTCAATTGAGCCAAAGTTAGCAGCTCACGACGACGCGGCGAGCCAGACGCTAAAATGATATTAGACATAATATACTTAAAGATTTACTGATAAAGGCGAGGATTTATAAAGTCTCAAAAGCTTATAGTTAGGCTTAGTTTATAAACCTATGACTAAGCTTAACGAGTAAATTTGCGTAAAGCTAAGAGTACCAATGGCCAGCTAATGATACTTAACACTAATGAAAAAGCGGACTGGGCGACAAAAGTGCTTTGGGTGATTATTTGTAATAGCCACAGAGTCAATTGAAATATGAATAAACTTAAACCAGCAATTATCCAAGCGCTAAGCGTATTTAACTGCTTAAGATAAATACTAGAGATTTTAATCGTAAAAGCGACTACGACAGCGGCAAAAGCCTGCTGTCCAAGAAGGCTATCGGTCAATAAATCAGCGATAAGACCCACAGCAAAGGCGAGAAAAACCCCAGCGTAGCGTGGCTGGAATAATAGCCAAAAAATAAGCACCATCACCATAAACAAAGGTCGTAGCGTTGCCAAATACTGGCTCAAAGGATAGACGCTAAGCGATGAAGCTACTATGAAGCTCAAAACCATAGCGCTTATCAATAGCCCAGTAGGGTGTTCAGAATCCGGATACGCCATAAGTACTACCTGTGCAAAAGCTTAGCGATGATTGCTGACTGGTTAATTACTAGCTGCCTGATTAATAGGGCGCTCTTTATCCTGCAGCACTAAGACATAAGCATTATCAACAAAATTGGCCGCGGGCGTTACCTTGATACTCTTGAAGTTATCCGCTTGTGTGTCTTCGATATGGGCAATCGTACCGACGCGGTAGCCCGCTGGAATACGGCCGCCAAGTCCTGAGGATATCAGCACATCACCAACGCGCACGTCTGAGGTTTTAAATACATAGTTTAGACTCAAAGAAGTAGGCAAACCTACGCCCGTAACGATAGCGCGCTGACCGGTGCGCTTGACCGTCACTGCCACTGATTGCTGCTCATCACTAATGAGTAATACGCGGCTAGTATTAGGATAGACATTGATAACTTGCCCTAATATGCCATGCTCATCGATGACCGTCTGTGCCACTTGGACGCCATCGCGCTCGCCTTTGTTAATCACCACGATTTGCTTGAGCAGGTTAGTATCGGTGCCGATAACTTGTGCAAGATTGAGATCGAACTGTTCGGGCCTTGTGGTCGATAAAATACCTTGCAACCGCGCGTTTTGCGCCAGAATATAATCTTGCTGTTGTAGCTTAGCCTGCGCATGCAGCAACTGCGACTTGAGTTGCACGTTTTCGCGGCGCAGTGATTCTTTTGACTCCAAACTGCCGCTCGCCCAGTGTTTGGCATAACTTGGTAATATCGCTGACTGGTAAATCGGCTGCATAGAGGCATGACTAGTATCGCGTATCGGCTTAAACCACTCTGGGTTTTTACTATCAAACCACATCAAAACCAAAGCCACTATCAGAGCGATAGCAGTGATGCGTAATGACAAAGGCTGACGAGCAAAAATACTTGGAGTCATATAAGATCTAGCTTTTTAAAGAGTATAAAGTTCTAAGCGTTTGAGGTTTGCTGAGCTAATAGCAATAAAGGCCGTCTTAGTGACCGCCTTTATCAATAAATCTAATGAGGTTATGCTAACGATGATTACTCATTTATTCAGGCGTTTAGACAAAGATCATGTTCAAGCTTTTATTATTAATAAAATCAAGCGCCATACCGCCGCCGCGACTGACACAAGTCAGCGGATCTTCAGCGACCGTCACTGGTAAGCCAGTCTCTCTAGAGACGAGTTTATCCAAATCGCGCAGCAAAGCACCGCCACCGGTCAACACAATACCGCGCTCAGCAATATCTGAAGATAGCTCAGGCGGCGTCTGCTCAAGCGCGGCTTTTACTGCACTGACGATACCGCTCAAAGGATCGCTTAGCGCCTTTTGAATCTCTTGCGAATTGATCGTAAATGTCTTTGGCACTCCTTCAGCCATACTACGGCCACGAACTTCTACTTCTAGCTGCTCTTCTTCATTAAGCGCTGAACCGACTTCGGTCTTGATGCGCTCGGCAGTCGTTTCACCGATAACGCAGCCGTGAGTACGGCGTACATGAGTGATGATCGCTTCATCAAAGATATCACCGCCAATACGGATAGATTCGGCATAAACACAGCCAGATAGCGCGATAACCGCAATCTCAGTGGTGCCGCCACCGATATCAACCACCATAGAGCCGCTTGCTTCATGAACTGGCATGCCTGCGCCAATAGCGGCCGCCATCGGCTCCTCTAACAACAACACCTTACTTGCGCCCGCTGAAGATACCGCTTCGCGAATCGCTTTGCGCTCTACTAAGGTAGATTTGCAAGGCACACAAACGACTACATTGGGTTGGGCCAAAAAGCGCTTGGCTTTTACCTTGGTAATAAAATGCTTGAGCATCTTTTGTGTCACTTCAAAATCAGCGATGACGCCGTCTTTTAAGGGTCTAATAGCGGTAATATTCGCCGGTGTTCGACCTAGCATTTGCTTGGCATCGATACCTACGGCGGCAACCGTCGGATTTTGGGTGCGATTGCTGCGCAAAGCAACGACCGTCGGCTCATCGAGCACTACCCCTTTATTAGGGATAAAAATTAAGGTGTTGGCAGTGCCAAGATCAATGGCGATGTTACTTGATAAAAATCCAAACAGGTTCATGACTATTATATCCAGCGTCTTACAAATGAAGGCAAATGAGGCGGCTAAGGCCTACTTATTAGTATTACAAGATCAGCATTTACCGCCTATGGTAACGAAAGCTTACCTGTGCAACAAGAGGGCCCTAAACTACAAAGGTGAAAGTGGGCTAAATTATACCGATTTAGGACGGAAAAAACATGGGTATTTACAGGAGTGAAGCAATAAATAACATCTTAAATGCTAGAATTTGTTACAGAAACTAAAGCGATGCCGTTGATGATTGCTGTAACTAAGATACAAGGTGTCTCCTCTGTATGCTAGTTTTTATTATGACGCTACACCCATAACAACAGATTTATAGCTGAAACGGCCTCTCATTAAGCTATGATGAAATGGCAGTAGCAATAATGACCATAATATTAGAAATAAAGATCTGGTTTAGTGCAAAGCCGTCAATACATTGTGGTCAATTGGTGGCTAATGTGCGCCTCTACTCTGTAAACTTAGGTTAGATGCTTTATAATAACACTCATATGACTATCACTCATCAGCTACCCCTTTAAACTTTTGAATACTGGTAAGCTTCTCTTATTAATGAGACTTATCAAGGAGTAGCAACCCTATCTACTATTTTACTTTCCGTTGGAGAAATTATGTCACAGCAAGCACCCGACAAAACCTCTATTGATCACGACCATGTGAGCCGTGAAGAGATTTTAGAAATCGCTACCTTAGCACGTTTAGGAGTGGATAAAGACACCGCTGGCAGCTACGCTGAAGATATCAGTAAGGTTTTAGGTTTAATGAAGACTTTAGGCAGCGTTGACACCACAGGCGTTACGGCTTTATCTAATATTCATGAAGTCTGCCAAGCGCTGCGGAGCGATGTCGCCAAGCATGATATCGATCGCGAGCGCAACCAGTCCATGGCACCGGCGGTTGAAGATGGGCTCTATCTCGTACCGCAAGTCATTGAATAGCTTATAGATACCAGCTTATTAGGCCCTTCTACTTTTATTTCTCATTTAGCTTTATATTCATTAGCTTTATAACTATAACGGACGACACCTTATGTCTGAGATGCATCTCTTATCCACCGAGCAGCTAATTACAGGCTTGCAGGACAAACAATTCAGCAGCGCGGAATTAACCGATCACTACATCAAGCGCATAGAAAGCTTAGATAGTCAGATCAATAGCTTCATTACCACTACCTTTGACAGCGCTCGTGCGCAAGCAAGCGCTGCTGACGAGCTCCGCGCGCAAGGCGATAAGCGTCCCTTGTTAGGCGTACCGATGGCGCACAAAGATATCTTTTGTACCCAAGGTGTGCTCACTACTTGCGGCTCAAAAATGTTGCATAACTTTATCTCGCCTTATGATGCCACTATCGTTAGCAATATCCGCGAGGCAGGGATGATTAATTTAGGTAAGCTCAATATGGATGAGTTTGCGATGGGCTCAGACAATAGCAGCTCTTATTATGGCAAGGTACAAAACCCTTGGAATCTAGAGCGCGTTCCTGGCGGGTCGTCTGGTGGTAGTGCAGCAGCAGTAGCGGCAGGCTTTGTGCCTATGGCAACGGCTAGTGATACTGGCGGCTCTATTCGTCAGCCGGCATCGTTTTGTGGTTTAACCGGTATCAAGCCGACTTATGGCCGCGTCTCGCGCTTTGGCATGATTGCTTATGCTTCAAGCTTAGATCAAGCCGGTACGATGGGCCGCAGCGCCCAAGATTGTGCTTATTTATTGCAGCCGATGGTCAGCTTTGATGAGCGTGATGCCACCTCAGTCAAACACGATATTCCAGATTATGTGCAAGATATCAAAGATGCCGAAGCTGCTGCTGGCGACAAACCTTTTGCCGGACTACGGATCGGTGTCGCGAAGGAATACTTCACCGAAGGCTTAGATAAAGAGGTCGAACAAACCGTACGCGCTGCCCTAAAACAATACGAAGAGCTAGGCGCGACAATTGTAGAGGTTAACATTACCAATCCTGATATCACGCTAGCGACTTATTATATGCTCGCTCCGGCTGAGGCTTCCTCTAACCTATCGCGTTTCGATGGCGTACGCTTTGGCTATCGCTGCGAGGATCCAAAGGATCTCACTGATCTTTATACGCGTACGCGTTCTGAAGGTTTCGGCCCTGAGGTGCAGCGCCGCATCTTGACTGGCACTTACGCGCTATCAGCGGGTTACTTCGATGCTTATTATACCAAAGCACAAAAAGTACGCCGTATGATCGTTGAGGACTTTGAAAAAGCCTTTACTAATTGTGATGTTATCGCCAGTCCAACCGCACCGACCGCTGCATATAAGCTCAGTGATGATCTAGATCCAGCCGCTATGTATCTAGGTGACGTCTATACTATTGGGGTCAACTTGGCAGGCTTGCCAGCGCTTAGCCAACCAGTAGGTCTAACCTCTGAGGGGTTACCTGTAGGCCTACAACTCATTGGTCAGTATTGGCAAGAGAGCAAACTGCTGAGCACCGCGCATCTCTTCCAACAACATACCGATCATCATTTACAGCATTCGCTTATCGCTAAGAAAAACGCATAAGCTAACTGTTGACGATTGAATCACTTACTGTATAAGACTACTTGGTCTCGCAAGATTAAAAACTGGACTCTAATAAGGATATAAGATGACTGTTATCGATATGTTGAAACAAGATCACGGCTTAGATAATGACCAAGCCAATAGCTTACAGGCTGAGCTAAAAAAGTTAGAGGCATTCTTTGATAAAAACTTTGAAGATAGTCCAGAATTTTTCCAAAAGTTTTATAGCAAGTTTGAACAGATGATTGCCCCTTATGGTTTTGAAGAAGGTGATGCGAAACAAGCTGAACCTTTGGTAAGTCATCTGTATCTTCAAGGCGATTTTAAGATCTTGGTAAGCTACATTATCCCTGCTTTTTATCAAAGTGGCGGAGATAGCGAGATTTTCTCAGATACTTATACCCAACTGATGAATAGCTATTAAAGTCTGTTTATAAAGCAGAGCTAGTGTAAGGTTTACTACTTGTCGAAGCAGCGCTTGTATAGTGCATAAAACATACTCTGCGCTAGCTTGGCTAAGTAATGACAAGCAAAAATAAGCGATTATGAATATTGTTATCATCGCTAGCTATCATAAATATAGATTACTTTTTTAGCATACCGCTGTTTTATTTTAAATTTTTTCGATAGGATTTTATGATGGAAATGACAGAATTTGCAGTTCGTAAAGAATTGCTCGTCGACGGCTTTGAGGTCGTCATCGGTATTGAGATTCACTGTCAGCTTAATACCGACAGTAAAATATTCTCTAGCGCCCCCACTGACTTTGGTAATGAGCCAAACACGCAAGCGAGTATCGTTGATCTAGGCCTACCTGGGGTATTGCCTGTTCTGAATACTGGTGTCGTCGACCGCGCCTTGAAGTTCGGTATCGGTGTCGATGCAGAATTAGGACTATTTAATACCTTTGATCGTAAAAACTATTTTTACCCCGACTTACCTAAAGGATATCAAATCACGCAAATGGCCAATCCTATCGTCGGCAAAGGCTACATCGATGTAGTGGTCAATGAAGGCGAAAAGGGTGAGTACCCCAAGCGTATGGGCATCACTCGCGCGCATTTAGAAGAAGATGCCGGTAAGTCTGTCCATGATGCCGCCCCTGGTATGACTGGCGTCGATCTTAACCGTGCTGGCACGCCATTGATCGAGATCGTCTCTGAACCAGATATGCGCTCAGCGGCCGAAGCTTTGGCTTATATCAAAGCCATCCATCAACTAGTGACTTGGCTTGGCATCTCAGACGCTATCATGGCAGAAGGCTCGTTCCGCTGCGACTGTAACGTTTCTGTGCGTCAGCCGGGCGGTGAGCTTGGTACCCGTACTGAGCTGAAAAACCTGAACTCGTTTCGCTCTATCGAGCGCGCTATCACTCGTGAGATCGAGCGTCAAATCGATATTATCGAGGACGGTGGTAAAGTCGTACAAGCCACTATGCTCTACGATCTTGAAAAAGACGAAACCCGCGTTATGCGTACCAAAGAAGATGCCAACGACTATCGCTATTTCCCTGATCCTGACCTGCTGCCTGTACGTATCGAGCAAGCCACTGTCGATGCGATTAAAGCGGCTATGCCTGAGCTGCCTGTTGCCCGTCGAGCCCGGTTCGAAAGCGAGCTTGAGCTGTCTGAATACGATGCGCGTATCTTGACCGGTAGCCGTCAGATTGCTGATTACTTCGAAGCCGTCGTTAGTGAGGTCGGTCAAGACAATGTCAAGACTGCGGCGAACTGGGTCATGGGCGATTTGCTCGGCGCTTTGAATAAAGATGATACGGATATTACTGACTCCCCTATCAGTGCTAAGCAAATGGCAGGACTGCTTGCAAGACTGTTCGATGATACTTTATCAGGTAAACTCGCCAAAAAAGTCTTTAGCGCCTTGTACGCACGTGAAGGTGGCGATGGCGATGATGCGGCGGATAAAATCATTAAGGATAAAGGTCTTAAGCAAGAGACTGACACTGGCGCGATCAAAGCTATCGTCGAAGAAGTCATCGCTAATAATCAAGCGATGGTCGATGAATATAAAGGCGGTAAAGAAAAAGCCTTTAACGGTCTGGTCGGGCAAGTTATGAAAGCCAGTCGCGGAAGTGCCAATCCGCAACAGGTCAATCAGATCCTAAAAGAGCTGTTGGGTTAGTGCCTTATCAGAGAACAATGACTGTTATAAACGCAATTAAGGGGTAATAATGGGCCGTAACAATTAGCTCTTGCAATCTAAAGAAATTTGGGTAGAATAGCAGTCATTCGGGGCGTAGCGCAGTCTGGTAGCGCACTACACTGGGGGTGTAGTGGTCGCAGGTTCAAATCCTGCCGTTCCGACCAAACACAATAGTTAGACAGAAAAGCCAATCATTGTTTTCAATGGTTGGCTTTTTTTGTGTTTGGATTTTGAATCGCTAGTTTCTAGACATAAAAATGGGTGTAAGAGACAAAATTCATGCTAAACAGGTGCTTTGGTTATCTTACTCAATGCCTGATTAATAATAAAAGTCTTGGCGCGAATACCATTAAAGCCAAACGACTCTAAGCGCTCAGTATGTTTAGCTTGATATCTATTAGCGTCCTCTAAATTATCAAACACATATATTCCGCCGGCCTCTTGCGTGTCTTCGTTCTCTGTCCATAGCTTATAGACCAGACCACTCTCAGTCGCGATGTCGCCAGCCAAGTCCTTCATTTGCGTATAAAACTCATCACCAAAAGGGCCACTGTACGGAAAATCCATTTGTAAAAGGTACTGCATAATTCGCTCCATTATTTATTGATGCTCAAGCTTATTACTCTATCATAAAGCATGCTCAACCATATAAAAGGACTATAGCGTTATAGCACTCTATTTAAATACTTGCGCGTAGTTCGCGAGTGAAAATTCTGTATCAGCTTTGATGTCCGTATCGGCTGTTTGGGCATGTAGATCGGATGAGCTATCCGGTAAATCCACCCAGTAGCTTTGCGGATGGTTAGCTTGCAAATACTCATATAGATACTGTCTGGTATTATCGACAATCTCATTATCTTTTGGATAGCTTGAGTCAGGCTGCCACTGATTATATATCAGCGCATGTAGGGTCAATGAGCGGCTTTTTATGGCCTCAATGCTCAGTAACGTATGGTTAATACTGCCAAGTCTGCCAGAGCTAACTAAAACAACAGGATAACCCTGCTCGGCGATATAATCCAAGGTTAGTAACGTATCGGTAATAGGTACCATAAGCCCGCCAGCACCCTCTAACAGTACGATATCGTAATCCTTTAGCAGTGCATTGGTCGACGCTGTGATAAGCTCAGGGTTGATCACCGTATGCTCAAGCGCGGATGATAAGTGCGGCGAGGCAGGCTTGCTAAAGACGTAAGGACAACTCGTCCCCTCCTTATCTACTGTCTGTAGAGGGATACCCATCATACTTCTATGGGCGATGATATCCTCTGCAATATTGGAGCACCCTGTTTGCACAAGCTTTTGCGTGATGACCTTGTTCCCTTGCTCGTGCAAAGTTTTGGCCAACTGCCCTGTCGCTACTGTTTTGCCAATATCGGTATCTATACCACCGATGAATAGTACCGTCATAGTTATCAATCCTTATTTTGAAGCGCATAAAATTTTAGCATTTTATTGATGACAATATACCGTTAGAATGACTAGCGGCATCATTGTAGTAGCCAAAATCTAGTGACTACTGATGCTAATACTAGAATCAAATAACCTTTAAATTAATGTAGGATTGCTGTTATGACCAGACCCACGCTTGACTGCGTCAATGATCACTTAGATATGCTCCGTGCTAACGATCAGTATCGACAACTTCCTAACATTAAGCATCAAGATCAGTGCATCATCGCTGATAATCAATCCCTGCTAAATATCTCCAGCAATGACTACTTAGGTTTAGGCAATGACACTGGCTTGCAGAGCGAGTTTTTGGCTCAGCTGCAAGCGCTTCCTGCGGCGCAGCTACCCAAAATGGGCTCGACTTCCTCGCGTCTGCTTACAGGTAATCACGAGCAGTTGCAATTGCTCGAACTAGACTTACTCAAGTGGTATCACCTTGCCTTATCAGATGATGAACGTCAAACCTCCACCAAGTCTATCTTGGTGCTCAACAGTGGCTATCACGCCAATATTGGGATTCTGCCTGCGCTTGCCAAACTGCCCCTTGAGACTTGTATACTATCAGACGACTTGATACACGCAAGTATGATAGATGGTATCCGTCTTATCCGTAGCAAGCAGTGCACTTATAAGCGCTATCGTCACAATGATTTAGCGCATCTGAAAGCTATTATTGACAGCTTAGATAAGTCTGTTGAACGCATTATCATCGTCACCGAAAGTGTCTTTAGTATGGATGGCGATCGCGCGGACTTAAAGGCCTTGGTCAAACTCAAAGCGGGCGATCCCCGAATTGAACTCTATGTCGATGAAGCGCATGCCGTCGGCGTCTTAGGTCATAATGGACTGGGTTTGAGCGAGGAGACGCAAACCTTGGAGGACATAGATTATCTCGTCGGCACCTTTGGCAAAGCTTTTGCCTCAACAGGCGCTTATATTATCTGTGATGAAAAGGTGAGAGAGTGGTTAATCAACCAAATGCGCTCCTTTATCTTTAGCACCGCACTGCCCCCTATTATGCACAGTTGGACCCGCTTTATCGTAGAGAAGATGCCTTCGCTTCATCCTCTGCGTACGCACCTAGCGCAGTTATCGATGCAAGTGCGAGACGCTATTGAGTCTACAAGTAGTAGCTCGATTAGCAGCTATCAATCACCTATTATCCCTTATGTACTTGGAAGCAATGACAAAGCGATAAGTAAGGCCAAGCAGCTGCGGGAGGCGGGGTTTTATGTACTGCCCATTCGCCCACCTACCGTCCCTGTAGGCACAGCGCGCATTCGACTGGTTATGAATGCTAATCTCACAATACAGGACTGTGACCGTTTAATATCGCTCTTATAAAATACTGAAGTTGTTTTTTGCTGTGAACAAAAGATCCTAGTCACTACTTATAGATAAGTACTGGTTAATCACGGCTTTTAATCGATCACATAGTGTGGTGACTTCTGCTTCGGTCATGATGATCGGCGGCATGATATAAATCAGTTTGCCAAAGGGTCTGACCCAAATTCGATTCGTAATGAGCAGTTTTTGAAAAGTAGGCATGTCCACATTGTTATTAAGTTCAATCACGCCTATAGCGCCTAGGATACGCACATCGGCTACTTGAGGATAGTCTTCGATTGCAGCGAGCTGTAATTGTAGATATTTCTCTATTTCTCTAGCGCGAGCAGGATAGTCATTCTCAATGACTAAATTTAGTGAGGCAATAGCTACTGAGCACGCTAGCGGATTGCCCATAAAGGTCGGACCATGCATCAAAGCTGCATAAGGACTACCCGCAATGGTATCAGCGACATCACGCTGGCATAGGGTCGCTGCAAACGTCATATAACCGCCGGTTAGGGCTTTGCCTATGGTCATAATATCTGGTGAGATATGCGCATGCTCACAGGCAAACATTTTACCCGTACGCCCAAACCCTGTGGCGATCTCATCAGCTATCATCAGCACATCGTAGTGACTGCACAACTGACGTATCAGTTGTAAATACTGCGGACTATAAAAACGCATGCCGCCAGCACCTTGCACGATAGGCTCAACGATAAAAGCGGCCATATGAGTATGATTCGTCTCAAAGAACTCAGTCAGCTTCGCGCGCGCACTCTTTGGCATCTCACTGTTAAAACCATCAATAGGCTTGTCTGTGAATAGCTGTACCGGTAGTTGATTGCCATAGATGCTGTGCATGCCGCCAACAGGATCGCAGATGCTCATGGCATGCCAAGTATCACCATAGTATCCAGAACGGGTCGTAGCAATTTTGTTTTTCTCGGGTTTGTCCTTAGCGAGCTGATATTGCATGGCCATTTTTAATGATACTTCAACGGCGATGCTACCGCTGTCTGCATAAAAAATCGCGTCAAGACCATTAGGGACGATAGAGAGCAGTTTTTTACCTAAATCGATAGCAGGCTGATGGGTGAGACCACCGAACATGACATGAGACATCTTTTGCAATTGCTCGCTGATGGCCTGATTAAGTGCAGGATGATTATAGCCATGAGTGCAGGCCCACCACGATGACATACCATCTATGAGGGGTTCGTCCGACTTTGTATACAGATAGACCCCATCACAGCGCTCGATGACCAGGTTGGGATAAGCAGGTGGCAGCGAGGTATAGGGATGCCAAAGGTGATGCTGATCAAACGCATCCGTATCCTCAGAGTCTGTAGCCAATCTAGATGTTTTATCTCTAGCTATTAAGTTATCGCTCATAAATCCATCAATCGCTTGTAAAAGGGTTATCACAATATAGCGGTAACTGCTTATAAAAGCTATACGCAGCCTCTTACTAAAACGAGGAATTGCTCTATAGACTTTTAGCCCCCAAGCCGTTAGGGTAAATAGCTTATCCTCTATTCCATTATTAGTCTTATTATGCCTAAACTTGCCTCTGAGCTTTCTTGTCATTCAAGCTATGCCCCATGGGAAGCTTATCACCGTCCTTACGTACGCGATCTAGCGTTTGTACTCGCCTGCCCTAATGTGTTGACCAAATGGCTTGATTTTGCACCGCATCAAAGCACTCATGAAGTCGAAGTCCATCCCAGTGAATTTTGGCTAGCGCAATTTGACGCTTATCGTCAGCGTTTGGATGAGCTTGATACTACTCACGCCTATCAAAATTTGACCCGTTATCTACTCAGTCGGCCTAGCCCCAATCGTTTGGGCTTTCACTTTGAGGGTTTGTTATCATTTTGGTTAGAAGACGGGTTTGCGCGTGGATTGCATCCGTATGAGACACTCGCCAATAACGTGCAGCTATACAATGGTAAGCAAACCGTTGGTGAGCTGGATTTGATTTTGTACAATCACAGCGAGCAGTTGATTGAGCATTGGGAGCTGGCGATTAAGTTCTTTATGGGAGCATACCCATTCGCGCCTGCAAACTGGGTCGGGATTAATTCTAACGATAATCTACAGCGTAAGATGACTTATATGCAGACCAAGCAGTTTAGAGTGGTTTGGGTCGATACCGAAGCGCATGGTCGCGTCAAAATCGATAAGCGTTACGGAGTGATTAAGGGACGCTTTTTTTTGCCGATGGGCACGACTGGTTTTGTCTATCCAGACTGGTTAGAGCCTACCTTTCCCATGCATCTATGGTGTGATATAAACGATAAGACTAGTCTTGCTAAGCTTAATACTAACCGTTTGCGGCAAGCGCATTATATAGAATGGTTCACCAAACGTGACTTTTATGATGCTCGTCAACCTCTAGCTAATTGTTTAGAAAACAAAAAACCTAAAGCTGGGTTATATTTTGCCCAAGATTGTCCAGTAGTGATTTATCCGCCTGTCATTAGTAGCTAAACTAAATTAATAGCCGTTACCAAGCGTAGCGACCATATAAGCTAATTTCACTACGCTTAGCTTTTTCAGAATCTAAGTCATCAGTCAGCACTTTTATACCGCCGTACTGACTATCTAAAGACAGTCCAAGCGCTCGCGTCTGCGGCTCAACCAATGCGGTAAGCATAAAGGGATAGCGATTATTACTGAGCAGATAACCCACAGATAGCTGATACAAGTCTTGCACCTCATTGGCTTGTCCATGTGCGCCAAGCTGCCAATTATTATTTAGTTGATGCATAAGACTACCCTCAACCCGCCAAGGTAGCGTCTGCGTGACATCCTTCGTCTCAAGCTGACCTTCCAGACTATATAGCGGTCGTCCATTAACATCATAATCAAGCGCATAGCGAGTGCTCGGCATCTCCTTCCAGCGCATACGTCCAAGGACATCATATCCGCGAATATTTAACTGCGTCTTATCTGAGAGCTTACCGGCTAGATTCAAATCAATTGAGTAACCGTAACCTGAAGGATCATCAGGATTCCAGCCTAGATTCTCCTCCCCTAGCGCTGGCTCGTCGTAGTAGTAATCAAGATAAGCATCCGCTTTATCAATAGTATCTCGAATATTATTGAGCTCACTATCTGCTAAAACCCGATTGCTCAAACTCCCGGTAACCTTACCATCTAAAGCATGTAATCCTTGCCAAATATTAGCTTGAGTCGTTAAGTGCCAATCAGGAGCTATAGACTGGGTAAAACCAATATTGGCCCCTACTCTTTCGTTATGCTTAGCCTCCAAAAATAGCGGATAAGATTTACTTGCGGTTGGGTTTTGCTTGTTCTCGTACTGCCAGTAGACTTCTGCCGTCTCTTCACTAAACTCCATCAGATAATCATAGCGCCAAGCTAACCCATAGCTAATAGCGCTGTTGGCAGGTTGTACATTAAGCCCCATCCGTCCTTGTACATAAGCATGCTCACCTGACTCTAAAGGCGCATCCCAATCATCGATAAAAGCGGCGATAGGCTGAGCAGGGCTATCTGCGCTCGCCATAACCTCAAACCCTACTTTGGGTGTTTGCGTTGGTATTTGGCTAGCAAAAAGATTGGTAGGCAGAAAAGTTGGCGCTCTACTCTCTGAAAGACTAGATTCTTGCGCGATAGCAGATATAGATAAGCTCGACCCTAAGCATATCAATGTCATAGAAGTAATAGAACTATCGAGTCGATAACGAGTTAATGGTTGCCAAGTTGTACGTACAGCTATAAGTAGTCTTGAGGAGATCATGGACGTTCCATAGATGACAAGCGATAGAATTTGGAGAGCAAAAAAAAGAGACAGGCCTTACTGTCTCTTTTTATATCTTCAATCATTGTATAGATTTCAAAACCCTTGAGGGATCATGTTGAATCTATAATCTTATAAAACAATTAAGCTGTTATCGGTAAACTTAGCCGTAATCTTACCGTCATTGTCCATCAGATCACCCAAGTCTTTACCATTAACGATGATATCACCAAGCTTACCATTACTATCGGTAATAAAATCACTATCCTCATCGACATTTAGGGTGATAGAGGCATTATTTTGCTTAATGATAAACTGAGTGCTGACGACGTCGTAGTCGTTGTTCAAAGTCGATTTTCCAGTAACAAATAGAGTCTTACCATCCACGCTGGCAGTTAGACCTTTAAGCTCAACAGCATTGCGAGCCGTACGCTCAAGCTGGGCTTGAAAGTCAAGTGGAATCGTTAATTTATCATTTTTGGTGACATCGCCTTTGATAGCTAGTAATATTTTCATACCTACAAAATTGCTAGCACTCTCTACAATATTACCCGTACTATCCACAGTGATAAACTTCTTGATATCATCGGCATTAGCAAGAGCATTCAGGGTAAGCGTTACATTAGTCGCTGGATTTTCCTTGATCATCTGACCAGTTAAATCAATCTTGTAAGGTATAGTGCGTACTGCTAAGGTACCGTCGGCAAGCTCTTTGCTAATGTCCATGACTTCAATAGCAAAGTTTCTCGCTTCGATCACGCTATCATTGGCTTCTAATTTTAGCTTAGCTAAAGTAATGACGCCTTTTTCGAGAGTGACGCCTGCTGCATTGGCTTCATCAAAATCAAACTCGTCATTGAAGGTGACTTTTTCGCTGAACTGGCCATTGACTGTGGCGCCTTTGGTCGTTGAACTCAATAGTACAGCTTCTTTGCCAGTACCAATTTTAATACTATTAAAACCAAGACTACCCTTAAAATTGTCAGTATTAGTGTTTGAGCTCAAGGCATTTTGATAATCATCGAAACTTAGGTCAAAAGCATCCTCAACCGTAACTATTTCTTCAAACTGACCTGTTTGCGAGTTGTAATCATACTCATAATCTTCAATCTCCACCTCAGTGGTTCCGGTTAAAGCAAACTGACCATCGGTATTTAAAGTCGCTAAAAAACCTGCTGCTGGTACAAGAGAGATATTACCTAAGGCCACCTCAAACTCTTCATCATTAGCTAACGCTATAATGTTTGCAGCCGTTAGTCTTGAGAGATTATTCTCTTGCATATAATAAGAAAGATTGTTCGGCACCTCTAAAGCATAGCCAAGTCGATCGTCCTGTTGGTCTGTGATGATAGCACTGGCACCCTCATAAGCTTCAGTGACTGCTTGATTATCACTAACGAACAGCTTAGCGGTACGTATCATCTCTTTAGCTTGCTCAAGATCAGACAGACTATTATCGACAGGAGGCTGAGTGGGAACACCTGGTGTGCCTGAGCCGTTATTAGAAGAAATATTGCTATCATTATCATCGCCACAAGCGCTCAATGCTAAAGTAGTGGCTAAGGCTAGTACCGAAAGTTTAAAAAATTTCATTGCAATATCCTTTATGTCAGACGCCTTTATCAAAGACTATTCTGAATCAAATTATTTTATATTCCGCATTATAAGCAACCTTAAAGATTTTTATAGAAACGGAATAAAGAAACTAAAGTTCGCTCATTTGTTGCCAGAATATTACAACTAACGGTGAGTTTAGTCTACAAGTTTTTGAGAAAATATAATTTTTCTTTGCAATAGTCATCGGCTCATTTCACTCTGATAGTTAGTAGTTCTCAATGACCTGCATAACTTCGTACCTGAGCATATCGGCGCTCGGCATGCGCTCAGCGTGAAAGCGAACGATAGCGATACCTGCGCTGGCGAGCGCTTTGTCTTTTTTATCATCGGCCTTTTGCCGCGATTTACTGCTATGGGTCCAGTCATCTAATTCGATAGCGACTAAAGTGGTTTGCGCGTCGATATCAGTAATCACATAATCAACGCTTTGACGGCAGATACGGTTGAACCAAAAACTGCGCTCGCTCGCCTCCTCGGAATTGGCTTCAATAATACGGGATAGCTGGACTTGGACGAAGATATGATATTCAGGGAAGGCGTTTTTGAGCTTATTAAAGAAGATGACTTCAGTATCGGTCATGATAGGCATAGTGGTGAAAGGCCAAATCGCCAAATCATCACCGCGTACCGGCGCAGGATCCGGCTCTGCTCTTTTTGAGTTTGACTGATGTTTTATAACGACTATCAGGCCTAAAAACCCGATAGCAGCGAGCAAAAATACAATGCCAAGTGACATAGGTATACCTTATAAATTTGAGGCGACCGCCCAGCCTTTGTAGGCTGATAAGTCATACAGTAGTAAATAGAGAAACAGCTGCTATCGTATACAAGCTTATCTTAATCAGCAATCAGTAAAATAAAAAACACGACAATGTATGTCGTGTTTTGAATGAATCGAGATAGTCGCGACTCAATATGAGCATCTATGTTTACCAATATTTGACCCAAGCCCCACTGGTATCTACTTTGGGGTCATTGTTGATCTTATCTTTTAGCGCCAGTGCTGCAACTTTGCCGCGCTCAGGGCCAACAACAACACGGACGCCGCGACTGGTCTTGCTAGTCGTCACTTGATATCCTGCATCTTTGAATTTTTTAGCGACTCTTTCGGCAGCTGCTTCATCGCTAGCCAGCGAGACTTGCACGCCAAAGCTGCCTTTGGCATCGGTCTCTTTAACTTCCTTACGCGCTTCTACCAAGCGCTGCTGGGCATCACGCTTTGCCTGTGCCTGCGCTTTTTCTTGCTCACGCTTGCGCTCCGCTTCTGCCGCTTCGCGCTCTAAACGCTGGATTTGTTTGCGCGAAGGGATAGTAATCGTCTGGCCTAACTGTAGGGCAGCGGATGATGAAGTATTATTGGCCTGTGCCAAAGCTTCGACGGGTACATTGTACTGACGTGCTAGTTTGATTAAGCCGTCACCGGACTTGACCTTATATTCGCTCGGTGAACTCGGTGGTTCAGACTTGGCTGCTTGTGCTTTTTGCTCAGCCGCCTTTTTTTCAGCAGCTCTTTGTTCTGCCACTCTTTGCTCAGCGGCTTTTCGTTCGGCTTGTTCTTTAGCCGCTGCCTTTTCTCGAGCCTCAGCTTCTGCTTTTTGTTTAGCGACGCGCTGCTGCTCTTGCTCAGCGACTGTTTTTGCTTCAGCTGCTCGTCGCTGGTCTTCTGCAGCGCGACTGTCCGTACTAGCGGATGCCACTGTAGTTGTAGCTGGTTGCGACTGTACCGTAGGAGTGTCTAGGGTGATTGGCGTCTCTTGTATCGACTCTTCTTCGGCGGCTACAGGCGTAGCATTATCAATATAGCGTTGGTTTTCCGCTCGTGCCTTGGCTAGAGCTTGTGCCTCTGCAGACTCTTGCTCAGCCAAAAACTGCTCAGCACGTTTTTCTTGTTCCGCCACTCGGATGGCACGCTCTTTTTGCTTTTGAGCCAATAGCTTTTTTTCAGTCTCGATATCTGTCGTCAGCGGGTTTACGGCCTGTTGCTCGTCAGTGCTATTCTCAACGAGCGCCGGTGTCGCAACCGTATTATCATTGGTTCCAATCTGTTGCACCATGGCATACAGCATCACGCTACCGCCAATAATCATGCCTATGCCCAATAAGGCTTGTCTAGAAAAATTCATCCGTTTCATTTCCTCAGTTGGTAACAATGATTACTCAATACCCTTGGCCCCTTAGACGCACAGCTTATAGTGCAAACTTATCTAATAAATCAATGCCATTTTTACTATAAACGACTTAGCATTCACTTATAAAGCCTATGACTATCATAGTAAAGCGCTTTGATTATAAAACAATTTTTTCATATTGTCTGCTATCGTACTATTTCAATAGGCTACCCAAAGCTTAGCTATAATTATCACTAAATACAATTAGGAAATTAAGAGTGTTCATCGGCTGATTTTGTCAATTTTAGCTTTCTAAAGAGTTCCGTTCTAGCGCTATACTGACTCTATAGCTAAAGCTGAAAGCGTCTCTCCAATGGTATGAAAAGAGCCGCAAACTAGTAGCAGGTCTTGTGGTTGGCTCTCCAAGGTAATAGCTTTCGTGGCTTGCTGTAGACTCTCAAAAGTATGAATATGCTCTTGAGGAATTTGAGCGCTCATCGCTGCTACTAATTGCTCAACGCTTGCCGCTCTTGGATAATCTATCTCAGCAACAAACCACTCAGATATCGGCAGATCGGCCTGAGTGAGACGTTCGATAACCAGCTCGATATCCTTATCCGCTAGCATAGAAAATACTATCTTAATCGTCGCCGTTTTATTATCGGCTTGTTGCCTGTGCTGCTGCCAAAGCGTAAATAACTGCGCGAGCATGAAATCAACGCCATGCTCGTTATGGGCGACATCGAATAGCCAGTGCCGATTAGCTAGCTGCCGATAATCAAAGCGCCCTGCTAGCTTGACGCTACTTAAGGCTTGTTTGATAGCGTCAATGCCGATATCGAGCGGACTGGCTAGTACAGCTGATAACGCGTTGGCAGTATTGGTCAGCGATAGCTTTGGGCGCGATAATTGTAGCGTCACTGCTGCATTACTATATTGCCAAGTGGGTTTAACGCTGGCATTTAGCTTATCCTTGCTATTAGCCTCTACTTCACGGTAATAAAAATCTTCTCCCACTTGATAGCAAGTCACGTTATGCTGCTCAATTAACGCTTTAACGCTATTAGGCATCTCAGTAGCGCCATAAATCAAGGGGATACCTTCGCGTAAAATACCGGCTTTTTCACGACCAATCGCCTCAATATTATCGCCTAACCAGTCGACATGATCGATGCCGATATTAGTAATCACTGCCAAATCAGGATCGATGATATTGACCACATCTAAGCGCCCGCCTAACCCAACTTCTAACACCCAAACCTCGCAGTCAGCTTCAGAGAAGATCAGAAGTGCGGCTAAAGTTGTCATCTCAAAAAAGGACAAGGTTAATCCGCATTGCAGCCTTGCGATCTCAACTTGATGAAAAGCGGCGATTAAGGTCTTGTCGCTAACCATCTCGCCATTAATACGGACGCGCTCATTGAACTCAATTAAATGCGGCGACTGATAGAGCGCGGTCTTATAACCCGCAGCTTGACATAGCTCGCTAATCATCGCAGTCGTTGAACCTTTGCCATTGGTGCCTGCCACCGTAAAAACGTAGGTATCTTCTTTGGCGGACTCGACGACTCCTAAACGCTCGGCGATCGGCAACACTCTAGAGAGTCCCATATCTATCGCTGAGACATGTATCTGCTGCATATAATCTAGCCATTCAGTCAGGCTAGAGCCTTTAGTAGGCGTACTCGCCTGAGTAGTTATAGAAGAGAAATCCATAAATAACCTATATCAAAAATGGGCATGAAAAGAACTATAAACCGTAATTATATTTGCCTCAAAGTGTATAGCAAATTTGCTCAAAACCCCAATTCAAAATGACAAGTCAAAACCAAAAAATAGCACTTACCGCTATTCACGATAAATGCTATTAAAGAAGCTGTTAGTTCAGCTCAAAGCAGTACTAAATCTTCGGCTAAGCGTCAACGTTGGGCTGATGACAAAGCTTAGCAAGGAGGCGATAAATAGTGTCTATCATTTGATGACGATGCACCACTTCATCGACAACGCCGTGCTCTAGCAAAAACTCAGCACGTTGGAACGGCTCTTCTAAAGTTTCGCGGACAGTTTGCTCAATCACCCGCTTGCCGGCAAAACCTATCATCGCTTTTGGTTCGGCTAAATGGATATCACCAAGCATAGCGAGAGATGCAGTAACGCCGCCGTACACAGGGTTAGTCAGCACTACAATATAAGGAATACCTGCCAGACGCAGGCGCTCAACGGCAGCTGCAGTACGCGCCATCTGCATCAAGGATAGTAACCCTTCTTGCATACGTGCGCCCCCAGAGGCAGCAAAACAAACCAAAGGCTTACGCTCTGCTAAAGACTTCTCCGCCGCTTGTACAAAGCGATCGCCGACTACTGAGCCCATAGAGCCGCCCATAAACTGAAAGTCAAAAGCGCAGGCTACCACTTCAAGATTGCGCAGCTTGCCGTATAGCACGATCAGCGCTTCGCTCTCGCCTGTCTTGGTCTGCGCTTGCTCCATGCGCTCAGGATATGGCTTACTATCGACAAATCCTAACGGATCTTTTGCGACAAACTCTTGCCCAAGCTCGCCATCGACTTGCTCCAAAAACCATTGTAAGCGTTCACGAGCCGTCATCGCAAGATGATGATCGCAGTGGGGACAGACATAACAGTTAAAGATAAGCGCCGTGTTAGTAATCATCGATAGACAATTTGGGCACTTGGTTGAAGGCTCAGTCTCAACCGCTGTTAATTGCGGCGTGAGCTGCTGCTTGATGCCGGGTACAGGACGATTAAACCACGATTGGCCTGCCGTATCGGTACTGGTTTTGGTACTATCCTCTGACATCTCAGGTTTTTCTATAGTCTCAGTCATATTATTCGCCATTATCAAAAGGTTATCCGGCACGTTTGCTCATAACCATTTATAGTGTTATGGATTACTGCTTATACATCATTGCAGATATGGTCTTAGTTTACACACGTAAACTAAAATTAGCAAAGCTATTAAACCTATTGCGATTAGCGACTATTTACAATAGCTTGCTCGGACCGATAGAGTATTAGACCCTAAGTAGGACAATACTACAAACTATCTAAAGCACCTCTTAGCTCATCCATCTTAGTCATAATACGCTGCTGCGCTTCGGCTACCGCCTTACTATCGTTCCCATCAATATCGGCAAAGTTCTGCACTAAAGCACTCCCGACAATGACACCATCCGCGTGCTCACCAATGGCTTTGGCTGAGGCGCCATCACGGATACCAAAGCCGACACACACTGGCAAATCAGTCTCCGCTTTGATCGCTTGGACTTGCTGCGCGACATCAGTCGTATCAAGCGTGGCTGAACCGGTGACGCCTTTGAGCGAGACGTAATAAATATAACCGCCACAATGGGTCAAGACTTGCTCACGGCGCTCAGGCAAAGTCGTCGGCGATAATAAGAAGATCTCATTCATCGCATGCTCTGATAAATGCTGAGTAAAGCTACCCGCCTCTGCTGGCGGTAAATCAACCATGAGGATGCCATCAACGCCTGCCTGCTCACAGAGCTGTACGAAGTTATCATAACCAATGATTTCAACAGGATTGAGATAACCCATCAGGATAATAGGCGTCTGTGTATCTTGCTTACGAAACTCAGCAACCATATTTAGCGCATCACGAGTGCTCGTGCCCGCCGCTAATGCGCGTTCACCTGCTAAAGCAACGGTCGGACCATCGGCCATAGGGTCAGAGAAAGGTAAACCAACCTCAATCATATCTGCGCCATGCTTGACTAAATCATGCAGCAAGCCTACAAAGCTACTAGAATTAGGATCACCAGCCATTACATAAGGAATTAGCGCTTTTTTATTTTGCGATTTTAAGGTTGCAAAGGTACTTTCAATTCGGGTCATAATTTTCTCTAATTATTATTTATTTAATAAAACGAGAGGCTATTATCAGCCTCTATTAATCATATTTTTGAATGCTACAACTCAATGCCTTCCGCCTTCATCACCGAATGCAGATCTTTATCACCGCGACCTGACATATTGACCACGATGGTCTGTTCAGGGGTCATGGTTTTGGCCAGTTTTAACGCATAAGCACAAGCATGAGCGGTCTCAAGGGCTGGGATAATGCCTTCTTTACGCGTGACTTCATGGAAGCCTTCTAACGCTTCTTTATCAGTACAGCCGACATATTTGACACGGTTCATATCTTTTAGAAAGCTATGCTCAGGGCCAACACCTGGGTAATCAAGACCGGCAGAGATCGAATGCGTTTCTTGAATCTGACCCTCGTCATCTGCCATTAGATAAGTCCGGTTACCATGCAACACGCCAATACGACCTGCAGCGAGTGGCGCAGAATGGCGTCCGGTTTCGATACCATCGCCAGTAGCTTCAACACCATACATCTTCACGTCAGTATCGTTTAAAAAGTCAAAGAATAAACCGATAGCATTGGAGCCACCGCCAACACAAGCGACAAGCGCGTCCGGTAATCTGCCCGTTTGCTGTTGATGCTGTACGCGCGTCTCTTTACCGATAATCGCTTGAAAATCACGTACCAATAACGGATAAGGATGCGGACCCGCGACCGTACCAATTATATAGTACGTAGTATCGACATTCGTCACCCAATCGCGCATGGCTTCATTCATTGCATCTTTTAAAGTACGCGAACCTGACGTTACTGGCACTACTGTTGTGCCAAGCAAACGCATGCGGTAGACGTTCATTTTTTGTCGCTCGACATCGTCCGCGCCCATATAGACGATACACTCTAATCCTAACCGTGCGGCAATAGTAGCCGTCGCTACGCCATGCTGACCCGCACCAGTCTCCGCGATGATGCGTTTTTTGCCGCTCATCTTCGCTAGTAGCGCTTGCCCGATAGTGTTATTGACCTTGTGCGCGCCGGTATGATTGAGATCTTCACGTTTGAAGTAAATTTGTGCGCCGCCTATCTCATCGCTCAAACGCTTGGCGTGATACAGTGGTGTCGGACGACCGACGTAATTGACCAAGTCGTTATGATACTCTTCCCAAAAGGCCGGATCGGCTTTGACTTTAGTATAAAGCGTTTCAAGCTCTTCTAGCGCTGCCATTAGAGTCTCAGAGACAAAGCGACCGCCATGCACCCCAAAATGACCACGAGGATCGGGGTATTGGTTGAAGTCGGCTACGTTTTTTGGGTTGGTAAAAGTATTTATAGCTTGTGCTGAATTAGCTTCGGTTATAGTACTCATCAAAATATCCTGTAGATAATAAATTTTAAAAATGCTTATAAGTTAAAGGGAAAGTAGCAAAGGCAGTGGGCTGTATAGGATCAGTAATAGTATCTATGGAATAAAATAATGAATGGCGAATAAACAGCCTAGCCAAATGACAGCTAGCAGTATCCAAATCAAATATTTAAATTGCCAATACCAAAACCCTGCGGCAAAACAGGCAAAAGCACAGCTAAAGAAAAAATAGCCGTGGAAGACAGCGGCTGCACCCGTATAATGAGAAACAGGCGAACCATATCTACCGCCTAACGCAATTTGCTGCTCAACCAGTCCAATATAAGATAGAGAGCTGAAAACAATGATACCTAAAATACAGCAGAGCCAAGTAAATCGATAAAACCCTTTTGCTTGATCTTTGCCATAATCAATCTCTTCACCGATCATTGCCATCGATCTCGTTTAACCGCTTTCATAAAGCCGCGCATTTTTTCTTTATCTTTTTTACCTTTAGCAGACTCAATGCCGCCGCTCACATCGACAGCATAAATCGGCAGATCTAAAGTCGCCGCGACATTGTTAATATCTAGCCCGCCTGCCAAAATAATCGGCAGCGCACTGTCTTTTGGGATTAAATCCCAATCAAACTGATCACCGGTACCACCATATTTCTGCGGATTATAAGCATCGAGTAAAATACTACTTGCGCCAGCTTTAGCAAAATCATTAATTTGAGCATTGACACTTGCTAGCGTATCTTGCTCAATGTTGACACGTAGTGCTTTTATCCAGCGTTTATGCACGCTATTAGCCAGTTGCTGACATTGCTCAGGACTCTCATCGCCATGAAACTGGATAATATCAAAAGCGACTTTATCGGCTAACTCCATAAGCTCGTCTTTATCCATATTGACCACTAAGGCGACGACGCTAGTAAAGGCTGGCACTCCGGTAGTCAATTGCTGCGCTTGCGCTATGGTCACCGCACGCGGACTTGGCGGATAAAACACTAAGCCTACAGCATCGACCCCTAGCTGGGTGGCTGCTTTAATATCAGCAAGCTGAGTGAATCCGCAAAATTTTACCTGCATCTTTTAGCCTTAACCAATTAACTTAAGGATTGTCTTAATAAGGTAGGAGTAGTTGTTGATCGAAACATCTATCACTAGGTATGGATATAATTTGTTAAATAAAGAGCAAATCAATTGCATCCAAAAACTTATCCTAGCATACTTTTATTCATAGTTTTGTTTATGATTACCATAAGGATTTTTCAATGTCTAAAAAGGCAGCGGCAACTAGCAGCGGTAAAGATAACGATAGTAAAGAAAAGTCAGATAATAATGCACATCTGCCCCATTATCTAATGTGGTTTCGCCGTGATTTACGCGTACATGACAATACCGCTTTGGCCGCTATTTGTGAACACGCTAATGCCAATGAAGCGCCTGTTACCGCCGTCTACTTTATCACTCCTGAGCAGTGGCATGAGCACGATGACTCGCTCACACAAGTCGATCATATCGCACGCACTTTGCCGATTCTAGCGCAGGATCTAGAAGAGCAATTAAACATCACTTTGAACGTTTATCTCTGTGCAGATTTCAATGAATCTATAGAAGCTATCATTGAGCTTTGTCAGCAGCTAAAGATCACTACTATCATGGCCAATCATGAGTACGAAGGCAATGAGATCAATCGTGATGAAAAGTTAGCAAAGCAACTTGCTAAAGACGATTTTGAGTTTATTCGTCATCACGATCAGTGTATATTGCCGCCGCTGAGTATTACCACTAACGACAGTGATAGTATGTATAAAGTCTTTACTCCATTTTATCGTAAATGGCGCGATACTTTGGAAGCAGGTTCGCTTAGCGCTCATAAATCCGCAAAAGTGACTGCTAATAATAAAACCAAAGCCAGCATAAAATCTATGGCGATAAGCTCTGCTAAAGACAACGCCAATACTAGCGCCAGTATAGAAAAGCTTGCTCAAGAGATAGTCGCTGATTATCAAAAATCCCTAGAAAACGACGACGAGCAATTATTCACCGATAAGCCCGCGCAGCTTAAGCAAGCACGCGAGGATTATCCGGCTGGTGAAGACGCCGCTATTCAGCGTCTAAATGATTTTGTCGCTGATGATATCGAAGATTATGATGTCAGTCGTGACAAGCCAATTTTGCAAGGCACTAGCCATATGTCGGCCTACTTAACGATTGGCGCTATCAGTCCAAGGCTATGTTACCTGCAAGCAGCACAAGCGCAAGAAAAACTGCACGGTAATGATAGCGATAATGAGGATATTAATCGTTGGATAAGCGAGCTGGCTTGGCGAGACTTTTATCGTCATGTGCTCGTCGATAAGCCCAAACTCATCGAGCATAAAGCCTATAAAGAAGATGCCGATAACAAGGTCAATTGGTCGTATGATGAAGACGACTTTGCTGCTTGGTGCGCGGGCAAAACAGGCGTGCCGCTAGTTGATGCCGCGATGCGTTGTCTGAACGCCACAGGCTTTATGCACAATCGCTTGCGCATGGTGACGGCGATGTTTTTGACCAAAGACTTGCTCATCGATTGGCGCTGGGGCGAGCGCTACTTTATGCAGCAGCTCATCGATGGTGACTTTGCCTCTAATAATGGCGGTTGGCAGTGGAGCGCCTCCACTGGTACAGACTCTGCGCCGTATTTCCGCATTATGAACCCGTTTAGCCAAGGCAAAAGCCATGATGCCAATGGCGAGTTTATCAAAACTTGGCTGCCTGAGCTAAAAGACATCCCTGCCAGTACTTTGCATTCTGAGGACAAAATGCGTCAGGCGCTGAAAAAAGGCGGTAAGTTTGCGGATATAGACTACCCTGCGCCTATGGTTGAGCATAAAAAAGTGCGCAAACTGGCCATTGCTGAGTTTAAAAAATAGAGAACAGTTAAATTTTCATCTAAAAATCAACGTAAAAAACAGCGCTCAATTATCACAAACTGAGCGCTGTTTTTACTATCATGAATTCGCTATAAAAATTAACTCGCGGTACTCGTCGGCATCCGGCAAGCGCCCGCGCCTTGCGTAGTCACTGTGATCACCGCTCCGGTCATGGCAAATAGCTGTTGCAATTGTTGTTGGGCGTTTTGCAAGGCTAAAGTCATGACATCACCGCGGCAGGCGCGCTCAAGCACTTCTTTTTTGGCCATACTTTGTGCTTGCTCTAATATGGTCGGATCAACTTGCATCATCCCAAACGCACCTGTCTGCCAGTCGTATATCTCAATATCATCAAGGTATACGGCAAAGACCTCTGAAGGCGGTATAGTGATGTTAATCTTTGGCATGATAGCGACTGGATTTTCAGTACTGGCATTTTGCTCATTGTTATCGTCGAGCGCCTCGGTTGGCTGTACCACTTGTACCATCTCGGACGTCAAGGCGCTCAGATCGATACCTGCTTGCACGCGCCCTTTAGCAATGAATAAGGCCTTTTGCTCATCTTGCCACAGCTTTGCCCAGCTGCCCTCGCGCTCACTGGTAATAATGGTATCGACACTAAAAGCCACCGTTTGTAGACGATTAAGCTGCTGAATTTGCGTCACTACCCCTTCGCGGGTAATCGTCTCGACAGGCTCTTCCTCAGGATTGCTTTGCATCACATAAATCGCAAAGGCTAACGCCGCTAAACCTATAAATAGTAATAGCCACGATATCTTGGCAATTTTTGGCTTCGGCTTACGCTCTTTAATAAGCCTATTATTAGGGTCAGAGGCGGATTGCTCAGGAGTACTCATAGCGGCTACCTTTTTATGGATTATTGGTTGTTGATACAACGCTTATTAACGCTAAACGTTAATGGCTTAAAACCTTCAATGCAGAATATTTATTTTAAAATCATAAGCTTATGATAAATAAACACTGATACTTAAATGCTATCAAAGCGCCTAACTTCAAGGAGTCGCTACTAATTGTCTACACAAATCCTGATTAAGGGATATTTAAACCCTTCGCTTTGTTTTAATAATAAGGACTTGCTAGGATGGAAATGACAAAAAGTCATTGCGTCTGAGCCTAACTTTACCTAACATAGACAGGTTACGCTGAGGCACTATAAAAGCTCTATTATAAAATCGTTAATCGACTCGTTTCAGCGACTTTTTACCAAGGCAAGCTAGCGCTGGCATAAAATTTTAGCCTTACGTTTAGCGTCTTTTTTATTTATTGTATGATTGAAGATAAGGTTACGCTTTATTTATGAAAGCCAGTCAGTTCTTGTTCGCCACGCTAAAAGAGACTCCAAGTGATGCCGATATCGCCTCAAGCCAATTGATGGTGCGTGCCGGTCTTATTCGTAAAATCGCTTCTGGACTCTATATTTGGTTGCCTTTGGGACTACGCGTCCTACAGAAGGTGGAACGTATCGTCCGTGAGGAGATGCAAAATATCGGCGCGCAAGAAGTGCTCATGCCGATGACTCAGCCCGCTGAGCTATGGCAAACCACCGGGCGTTTCGAAGATTACGGCCCTGAGCTGCTACGTTTCAAAGACCGCCACGATCGCGACTTTGTACTCGGTCCCACGCACGAAGAGGTCATCACCACATTGGCTCAAAGCGAGCTGCGTAGCTATAAGCAGCTACCGATTACGTTTTTCCAGATTCAAGGCAAATTCCGTGATGAGATTCGTCCGCGCTTCGGTGTGATGCGAGCGCGCGAATTTACCATGAAAGACGCCTACTCTTTTCATGTCGATCAAGCCTCGCTTGCCAAGACTTATCGGGATATGTATGACGCTTATACGCGTATCTTTACCCGTCTAGGCCTAGATTTTCGCGCCGTGCAGGCAGACACCGGTTCTATCGGCGGCTTTGCATCGCACGAGTTCCACGTGTTAGCCGACAGCGGCGAAGATGATATCGCCTTTTCGGACGCCTCTGACTATGCGGCGAACGTTGAGCTTGCCGAATCACTATCCTTTAACATGGCTGAGCGTCAACCGCCAAAGCAAGCGCGCGAGGATGTGCTCACCGAAGGCATGACCTCTTGTAAGATGGTCGCTGAACACTTAGATATCCCGCTGGCTAACACCGTCAAAACCTTGATCGTCCATGGTCATAAAGAAGACGATACGCCGCAGTTAATCGCAATAGTTTTGCGCGGCGATCATCAGCTTAACACCATTAAAGCTGAAAAAATTGAAGAAGCCAATGTGCCTTTAACCATGGCCTCTGATGCAGAGCTAAAAGCGGCAGGTCTCCATAAAGGCTATATCGGCGTTGATCTAGATATGCCGGTGTTTGTCGATCGCTCAGCAGCCACTTTATCCGACTTCGTAGCGGGCGCGAATGTCGTTAATAAACATACTATCGGTATGAACTGGGTACGTGACACCCGTATCACTCGCATCGTTGATGTGCGTAACGTCCAAGAAGGCGACCCCTCTCCTGACGGTAAAGGGACTTTGAAGATCAAGCGCGGTATCGAGGTCGGTCACATCTTCCAATTGGGCGATAAGTACTCACAAGCGATGAATGCGACCGTTTCTGGCGAAGATGGCAAGCCCGTCACCTTAATGATGGGCTGCTACGGTATCGGCGTTAGCCGTATTATCGCTGCTGCTATCGAGCAAAATAACGATGAAAACGGTATCATGTGGCCACAAACGCCAGACGTTGAGGATTCATTGGCGCCGTTTGAAGTGGCTATTGTGCCAATGAAGTCTAAAGAAGACACCGTGATGGAGACCGCGACCGCGCTTTATGAAGAGCTAAAAGCAAAAGGCGTCAATGTCCTACTCGATGATCGTAACGAGCGCCCTGGGGTCAAGTTTGCTGATCTTGAACTGGTTGGTATACCACATCGTATTGTGGTCTCCGATCGTAACTTAGCTGAAGGTAAATACGAGTACGTCGATCGCCGCGATAGTGAAAAGCAAATGCTGAGCCGCGAGGAAGTATTGGCAAAGGTAGTTGGTTAATACGCTTTTATATAAAAAATAGCCTAGCTCATTGATTGAGCTAGGCTATTTTTATGCTTCATGCTTGATTAGCACCCACTACTGACGAATCAAACGACTCGGCTTAGGCAATAGCGAGGTATCACTGACGCGACAAGGATTGATATCGATACCACCGCGGCGCGTGTACCAAGCTCTGACCATCAGCTTTGTAGGCTGATAAAACTCGCTTAAATCGGCAAATATCTGCTCGACACACTGCTCATGAAAACCATTGTGTTGACGGAAGCTCAAAATATAGCGCAGCATACTCGCGTCATCAACTTCGATATCGCTACTCATCTCTACCGCCAAAGTTCCCCAATCGGGCTGATTGGTCACTGGGCAGTTACTACGCAGAAGATTAGAATAAAAAGCGTAAGGCTCCCTACTCTCTTTATTAGATACTTCCTGTTTATTATCTATCGGTTTGCTCTGTAATAGCGAAGCATCAGGATGCAGTGTTAGAGCCACTTTATCGGTACTATCTGCTAGTGCATTATCAATACAAGCGCCGTTAGGCTGCGTAATTAACAGCTCAGAGTCAATCTTTGTCAAATCAAACAATTCAACTTTTACCTCACCCTGTGCACACGCCGAGAGGTCTTTTGCAAGCAGCACCTCTACGTCATCCCAACAGGCAAACTTAGTAAAGTTAATGCTATTAAGATAAAGCTTAAGCGATTTGGACTCCACGATAAAAAGGGACGTTGCAGGAATACTAAAACGCGCCATCGCTACTTGCGAGATACCTTGGGTATTTAGCCAAGACACCTCAAAAGCGTGCCACCAGTCCATACCCATATTGAGTTTATCAGCTTGCCAGTCAATAGCCTCACGCCCCATACTGCGGTCAATTGGATATAAGGTTTCGGGACTATACTCAGTGGGATAGTCGGTGGTTTGCTCGCCTAAAATACCGTGGATACTCATAACCTGCCTTTTCTCTTTGCTAGTAAACGTTACTTATTAAAAACTAACCGTCTTAACATCGAACTACAAGCGAATCCGCGAGCCGTCACTTAACAAGCGATAGGAGATAATATAGAACACCACGCAAAAGACAAAAATAGCCGCCATCGAATACCAGACGTTAACGTCAGAGTAACCCAAAATACCGTAGCGGAAGGAATTTACCATATAGACAATCGGGTTCAATAACGACACGTTTTGCCAAAAAGTTGACAAGCCTTCCATCGAGTAAAACACCCCGCCCAAAAAAGTCAGTGGCGTCAAAACAAAGCTTGGAATGATGGAAATATCATCGAAGGAGCGCGCAAATACCGCGTTAATAAAACCGCCTAAGGAAAACAAAATAGACGTTCCTAATACGGTAAAGATAGTGACGAATAAATGCTCAATGCCTAAGTCGGTAAAAAACAGCGCCACGATAGAGACAATGATCGCAATCACCAAGCCGCGAAAGATACCGCCGCTGACATAGCCAGTCAAAATCGCATGCTTGGACACCGGCGATACCAGTAGCTCCTCGATACTGGCGGTAAATTTAGCACTAAAAAAGCTTGAGACCACATTTGAGTAGCTATTGGTAATCACCGCCATCATGATAAGGCCCGGGACGATGAACTGCATATAAGGCACGCCGCCCATCTCACCAACTCTATCGCCGATCATGCGGCCAAAGATAATAAAGTACAAGGTCATGGTAATGACAGGAGGCAGTAAAGTCTGTGGCCAAATACGCAGAATACGGCGAATCTCTTTTAGCAGGATGGTCTTAAAAGCCACCCATTTTTTGCTCCAAGACATAGACTCATTCGGATTTACAACGACGGGCTCTCTCATAGTCCTGCCTCCTTCATGCTATCGGCACTCTGAATGTTTTGCTCCACCAAACGCATAAACAACTCTTCTAGCCGGTTCGATTTATTACGCATACTAGCGACATCAATATCGCGCTCTGTTAATTGCTCAAAAACGCAGTTGAGGGTTTCACCTTGAGTTAAGGTCACCTCAAGGGTCATCTCATCAGGCTGCACAATGTCAGTGACTTGCTCAATAACTAAAGACTCCGTCAGCGGTTTGGTTAAGTCCAAAACAAAGGTTTCAACCGATAACTGCCCGAGTAAATCTTTCATTTCAGTATTGATGCGTATCTCGCCGTGATCCAAGATAGCGATGCGCTTACACAGCTGCTCAGCTTCCTCCAAATAATGCGTGGTCAGAATAATCGTCGTATTTTCTTCAACGTTGATCTGCTGCATAAACTCCCACATAGAGCGGCGCAGCTCGATATCGACACCTGCCGTCGGCTCATCGAGGATGAGGAGCTTTGGCTTGTGAATCAGAGCGCGAGCAATCATCAAACGCCGTTTCATGCCGCCCGATAGCTCACGCGCTTTACTCCCGCGTTTATCCCATAGCCCTAAAGCAGTTAACAGTCGCTTGGCACGCGGCTTGGCTTCACTAGCCGGTATACCGAAGTAACCCGCTTGGGTGATCAAGATATCTTCAACTTTCTCAAACATGTTGAAATTAAACTCTTGCGGCACCACGCCAAGGTACTGCTTAGCGACTGAAGGATTGGCTAATAAATCGGTACCAAAGATCTCCACACTGCCAGTCGTTGGCTTAAATAGCGAGCTGATGATACCGATCATCGTTGATTTGCCAGCACCGTTAGGCCCGAGCAGCGCAAAGAACCCACCTTGCGGCACGGTTAGATTGGTTCCTTTTAAAGCCGAAAACCCATTATCATAAGTTTTGGATAAGTTCTTAATTTCAAGTGCTGGTACCTCAGACATGAAGACCTCTTTATTAATGATATAAATAGTTTATAACGTTTCAACGTTTCTAAAAGTTTCTATCAGGCTGTTTTATTATTATTGCTGCAAGCTGTCTAAGTGAGGTTGGTTAAGAGATATTTCAACTGACCTATCGTCTAAAAGCCTTAAAACACGCTATCAATAATTCCAATCATCGCTTTGAACCATCGCTAAGCTATCAGTACTGTTTTTTGTACTATGCTCGCAATAGAACGCCCTCTAAAGTAAGCCATCAAAAAAAGCGCCTATCTCAACTTATGAAATAGACGCTCATTCAAAAAACGACTGCTTGTTAATGATTACTTATTGATTAAATAATAGCGATATAGCGGCTTAACTCGCTTCCGCAATCATATAATCCACCGCGTTCTGTACTTCTTCATCAGGGATAGAAGCGCCACCTTTGGCAGGCATAGCATTGAAGCCGTTAATGGCATGATCATATAAAGTCTCTTCGCCTTTGGAGATACGTGGGCCCCAAGCGCTAGCGTCACCCAACATAGGCGAGCCTAATAGGCCTGAAGCGTGACACGTTTGGCATACGGCATTGTAGACCGTTGCGCCATCACGAGGGCCTGCGCCTGCGACGGGTCCGGCGGCGCGAGTAGTGACGTTACAAGTCTCGCCCTCAAAACAGACGTTACCGACAGGCTGAATACGAGCAATGAGGTTGGGGTATAGAGCGATAAGCTTTTGCACTTGTGGTGTATCTTCAGGGATTGGCTCTTCTTCAACAGCAGGTGCTGCTGCCGCTTGCACCGTTTCGTCAGCCGCCACGTCGTCCTCAGCCATTGCCGTATCACCTTCAGCCACTGCTGCTGCTTCGGTGGTATCAGCCGCTGCTTGGGTTTCATCACCCAAAACTTGCGGCGCGTTTTCTACCACCTCCTGTGCTTCCTCTACATCAGAGACGGCTACAGGTGTGTCTACTATTTCTTCAGCTTGGCTCACAGCGATACTAGCGATTCCTAGAATGGCAGCTGCCGATAACATCACTACTTTTCTCATTCGTCACGTTCTCTTATTACATCGACAAGCGGCGGCATTTGAATAGCTGACGCCTTACCCTTATAACGGCATAACTTTTATCATTCTCTAGTTGGCCGTTATGCAGCAGGCATTACTATTCTATATGCAGTCGCACTTGTCATCGGTGATTATTTATCAGTATGAATTCTCCCTAACATTATAAGGGAAAAGGCGGGTAAATTGCCATGCCTGTTTACTGACTATACTGTTTTTTCGCAAAAAAACATAAAGCTCAGCATCAGTCGTTGGCTTTGCTGCTTTTATTTGTTAGACTAAGCGGTCTTTATTTTTAGACAAGCGCTCGTAGCTCAGTTGGATAGAGTATCGGTCTCCGAAGCCGAGGGTCGTGGGTTCGATTCCCGCCGAGCGCACCATGATTTTAAACTTAAGATCTAGTCAAGTTTCGCCTCAAACTTTAGATGGTTTGAGGTTTTTTTGTGTCTGTATTTCCTCTATCAATTTACAATAAACGCTTATACCACTCGTCATAACATCACTTAGCACTACTCATAAACACCACCTAAGCACTCAGCTTATTGTCAAGTTTAGTCTCTAGCATCAACCTGATAAACGTCTTAAACTGATCAGGATGAGACAGTAGGTGCATAGTCATACCTTCATAGGCTTCTTGGCTCTCAAACAATGCGTCCATGGCGGCATCAGGATAACCGCCGAGCATAATCTGATCGGTACTGTTATTACTAAACTGCTTTACCACGATCTCATTTTCAGTCACTTTATCCCAAATCGTGTTTTGGAAATTGATCATGTCTTTATCGGTAAAGTCCTCGCCAGCGAACACTTCATTTAACCGGTTAATGACTTTTGATAACCGCTCTTCTTCTTTATCTTTAGGTTTGGCCGTACCAGCGCCGCCGCCAGCTTCCAGCTCACCACTACCCTCTTGTAGCTTTAGATCCTGCTGATGCAGCTTTGAGACACGGTAGTGACTCATGACGATGTTGGTCAGATCAATATCATCTTCATCGGTCACGCT